>NZ_JBQCGZ010000080.1:0-59344 GCF_051955155.1 Leifsonia sp. | reverse complement strand
ACGGTGACGCCGACGGTGTCGCCCGCGGCCATCCGGCCGGTCAGGACGCGCCACGTCGCGTCGGGGCCGCCGGTCGCGTTCATCGTTCCGGCCGCCGTGGCCTGGCCGTCGCGGATGTACCAGAGCTCGTAGGTCTTGCCGCTCGGCAGCTCGGGGAGGTCGGTCGCGATGAGCGCGGACCGGCCGAGCGCGCCGGACCACACCAGCGTCGCCGTCCCTCCCCCGCTGACGTCCGCGCTCGCGCGCTGCACGTCCGGCGCGGCGTTGATCGCGGCGAGCGCCGTCGCCTGCTGACGCTGGTAGGCGTCGTTGCCCGCGAGCGAGACGCCGACGAACGCGCCGCCGATGAAGAGGATCGCGGCGGCGGCCGCGGCGGCGAGGATGGCGGCGGGACGCTGGAACCAGCGCTTCCGCGCGGCACGCTCGGCGGGGCCGACAGGGCCGGCGGGGCCGGGCGCGGGTGCCGCGGCGGGCTCCTCAGTGGCGACGGGCACCTCGTCCTGCCCCTCTGCGGGGACCTGCGGCGTCACGGCGATCTTGGCGAACAGGTCCGCCTTCAGCCGCGGGCTCGGCTCGACCGGGTCGGCGGCGAGCCCGAGCCGGGCGGCGGTCTCCTCGAACTCGCGCGCCTCCTGCTCGGACTGCGCGCCCAGCCGGTCTCCCAGCCGTCGCTCCTCGGTCATCTCGTCACCCCCAGTTCGTCTCGCAGCCGTATCATCGCATCACGCAGCCGTGTCTTGGCTGTGCCGAGCGGGATCCCGAGCTCGGCCGCGATCTCGCTCTGGGTGAGGCCGCCGTAGTAGGCGAGGGTGATCGCCCGGCGCTGCGCCTCGCTCAACACCGCCATCGCCTCCTCCACCCGCTCGTGCTCCACGCGCACCTCGACCGTCTCCGCCACGTCGTCGAACGCCGTCGGCAGGTCGCGGATGCCGATCGCGGTGTCGCGCTCGCGCGCGGCCTGCGAGGCTCGCACCCGGTCGACCGCCCTCCGGTGGGCCATCGTCATGATCCAGGTGAGCGCTCGTCCCTTATTCGGATCGAACCGCGCAGCGGATTGCCACGCCTCCAGGAAGACCTCCTGGGCGACCTCCTCGGACTGCGCGGCGTCCACCAGGATGCGGCGGATGAGACCGAGGACGCGGGAGACGGTCCGGTCGTAGAAGTCGGAGAACGCGGCCTGGTCGCCGGCCGCGGTGCGCGTGAGCAGCGCATCCAGCTCGGCCGGGGCGTCGTCCACATCGTCTCCGCTCCGAGCGACGGTCGGCCGCTCTGACAAAAGAAGTGCCGGGCCGCAGAACGCCTCTCGGCGCGAGGCCGCTCGAAGCGGCTAGTTTTGGAGCCCGGGGTTACTGCGGCCCGGCTCCATCGAGTTTACAGGAGCCTGAGGGAGGGTCTACCGGCGTGGCGTTCGCGACGGGAGAACTAATCGAGGGAATCCGTCCGCCACAGCCGCGCGCACGCCGCGAGCTCCTCCGCGGTGCGGGTGAAACGCAGCGCGCGCGTCGTGAGCTCGCTCGCGCGCTCGGGGTCGACCGCATCCCGGTCGTCGGCCACGGAGACGCAGCCGGCGGCGGTCACCCGGCAGAACGCCGCGGCGCGCTCCAGCGCGACGGCGAAGTCGCCCTCGAACACGCCGCGCAGGATGCGGTCGGCGAGCTCGGTGACCTCGGCGGGCCCGGCGGGCGTCGGCGCACCGGCGACGACCGGGTCGATGCCGGTGCTGAGCTCGATGCCGCGCTGGAACAGCAGGGCCGTCCCCTCCGCGTCCTGCCGGATCAGCAGCCGCAGCAGGTAGATGCGCCACAGCGCCCCGGGAAGGCTCTTGGCGTTCGACCGCGACCACAGCTCGGCGAGCGCGTCGATCCCGTGCGCGTCGGTGTACGCGACCAGCCGGTCCACGACGGCCGGATCCTGCTCCTCCCGAACGCGCGCGAGCAGCGCCTGAGCGGTCTCGTGGGCCACCCGGCTGATCTGCGCGGGATCGTCACCCCCGAGGAAGGCCTCGAACATCCCGCCGGGGAACAGCGTCGGCTTGTGGAAGCGATCAGGCATTCCCCTATTCTCCCCCTGTCCGGGACGGCGTGCGATCCACGGTAGATTAGGGGACGAGGGCCTCTAGCTCAGTCGGTAGAGCATCGGACTTTTAATCCGCGGGTCGTGGGTTCGAGCCCCACGGGGCCCACCCAGCGAGTCACAGGGATCAGAGGCGATCGGCGGCGGATTCGGAAGCCGCGAATTCGGGATTTGCCCACACTTTGACCTCAACTTCCGGAGTACCAAGACGGCTCAATGCGTCTCCAACGGCATCCAGGTCATTGTCGAAGAGGTCCGCGTAGACGTCGAGGGTCATCGCCGCGGACGCGTGGCCGAGCATCCGCTGCACGGCCTTGACGTTGGCGCCCGCCGAGATGGCCAGGCTCGCGGCCGTGTGGCGGAGGTCGTGGACCGTCGGGCGCAGCAGGTCGGGATGGTTGTCGGCCAGGGCGTCGGCGGCCTTGTCGAAGGCTTTGCGCTTCCAGTTGTTGACGCGGAGCGGTCGGCGGTAGGGCGACGTGAAGAGCAGGTCGCGTGATTTCTTCGACGCGACGAGCGCCCGCAGCTGGTCGGTCAGGAACGACGGGTACGGGACGCTCCGCTGCTGGTGATTCTTCGGCGAGCCGTAGACCAGTTGCCCGTCGGTCAGCTCGACCACGGCTCGGTCGACCTGGAGGCGTCGGCGGGTGAAGTCGATTTTCCGGCACTCCAGTGCCGCGAGCTCCCCCCAGCGCAGGCCGGTGTAGCCCAGGAACAGCACTACAAGGCCCTCTGAGCCGCATAGGGCGGCCAGCTCGTGCAGCTGGGCATGGGTGAGGTACGGATGCTTCTTGGGCCGGATACGGGGCAGCCGGATACCGTCGGCGGGATTGCGGCCGAGACGGCCATCACGCACCGCGTACTTCAGGATCATCGAGAAGACCCGATGGTAGGAGCGGACGGTGCGGGCGCCGACTCGGCTGTTCTCGTCGGAGATCCATGACTGGATGTCTGAGTGCGTGATCGCGTTCAACGGGGTGGAGCCCCACCGCGGTTGGAGACGTCTGCGGGTGATGGAGACGTAGCCCTGGAGTGTGCTGGGCTTCACTTGCACGAGCGAGTCGATCCACTTCTCGCTCCAGATCGCGAAGGTGACGCCGGCCTGGGCAGCTGGCACATAGTCGCCTCGCGCTTTCGCCAACTCCAGCGATGCCAGGTACAGCTCGGCGTCACGCTTGGTGCGGAAGCCACGCTTGTCCGTTTGCTGGTGTCCCGGGGTCCGGTACCGGACTCGATAGCGCCGTCCAGCGACGGTCTCGTACGCGCTGATGCTCCCCATTGACCTCACCCCAGACTCGAGTCTCCAATCGTGCACCGACACTGCACGGCTCGCGGGAGGGGCCAGAGCGGAAAACTTGCCCCTCACTTACACGTTGTCGTTTCGGGCTGGAAACGGCGCGCAGATCAGACGTTGGTAGAAATCACACAGCTTCTTGAACCGCCCCGACGCCCGATGATGGCGCGTTGAGAGACCGTGTCAAGGGCGCTGCGCGTCGCTCCGCGATGCAGCGGAGCTGCACCCTTGACTCGGTCGCTCAGCGCGCGAGGATGCCTTGGGCGGGGCGGACAGAGTTCCCGCACCGATTAGGCATTGTCAAGACGCTCATCGTAGAGATAGGGATCTTCGACGTTGCGTAGTACTCGCAGTCCATGAGCTTCGACACTCTGCCGAATAGCACTTGAGATCCGCCTGACGCTTGGCAGGCGGAGGTCGACGCGTTCGCCAGTTCGTTCTGATTCAACGATAAGTCCTATGAGATCGCGCTTCGTGAGCCCCCATGGTTGAACGGTGCGACCCATCCGACGCTTTAGCAAGCGCTCACGTTTCCGAACGGCCAGCCAGGTCTGGGACGCGATCCATGCGTCGAGTCCGACCAACTGGGGTTCATCATCGACGAGGGGAAAGTAGCTCATCGCACCTTCGAACGACATGGCCGGGACCGCACCACTTTGGAACTTACGAACCTGATTCTCGCTGAGGGGGCCATACAGATACCGCCTCAACTGCCAAATGTAGGTGACGTAGTCTCTGTCGTTAATTCCTGACAGACGGGCTAAGTTTTGAGTCCCTCTGCCAGGTTCGCGGAGGAGATTTGCGAAAAGTAGCTCGTTTACGCGCGACTTGATCCGCTGCACTGCGGAAGCTTTCATGCTCGTCTTGCGCAGGCCAATCTCGTGGCCGAGGTAAGTCACGGCCCGAGTGGAACTCATCTCTGCAGACTTGGTCCCCTCTGGCACAAGGAGGCGGACGCCAGGGCTCTTCTCGAGATTGATCTCGGAGCCGATGTTGGCCGACGCGGCATGCAAAGCGTCGACCGCCTCGCTGATTTCAGCGTAGGTATGACTCCAGATCAACGTGTCGTCCGCGTACCGCACGAAACCCACGCCAAGCCGCTCTAGCGATCGGTCCAGTTCCGCAGCAGCTACATTCGCCAAGAAGAGAGAAAGGGACGTGCCCTGCGGGATGCCTGTCAGTCGGCTCGGGGCGCGAGCCGACTTCTCAGCTAGAGACAGATACGGTTCAGGTGTCGCCAAGAACTGGTCGATCAGACGTCGTTCAAGGGGTGTGATTCGAAGGCCGAGCGAGCTGAATGCATGACGAAGGTACTCGTGCGAGATCGTGTCGAAGAACTTGCTGAAATCGAACTCAGCAACAAACACGCGCTGCTCCCGCGCGAATTCACGACCGATGTGCGCGAGGGCATCATGCGGCGAGAGGTCTAACCGGTATGCGTATGCCCGAGCGCTCAAAAGAGAACGGTTCTTGTCCATTAAGGATCGGAACAGACGAAGCGAGATCAGTTCGTCGACAATTCGAAAGTGGCTGATGGTTCGGGTACCGCCAGACGGTTTGGCGACAACGAAACCCGCCGGTCGAGCGGGGGCAAAAGCGCCAGCCTTCAACTGGTTAGTGACCGAGTGAGCGATCGTCTCGTGCCGAGCCCTCACATGGAAGGGGTTGTGGCCGGAGTCAAGAGCCCAGGACTCAGGCTCCTGGACATCGAGCTGGAGGGGCTTACCAGTTGTCCGCCTCTGTCGACGATGATTCTCATCACGGATGACCTGACGGTACCGCTCGTACTCCAGCACACCCCGCTGCGCCTTGTCCCGCAGCTCGTCGGATAACTGCCACCACATCTCGCCCCCATGAGTTGGCGCGAGGGTGCCCGGCGGAACCGGGCACCCCGAACCGCGTGCCCACCAAAATACGCAACTACGCAACCCAACTTGCTCTCGCAAGTGGATCCGAGTGAGTGGGGGGTGATCAGCCCGCGTCCCCTCACAAACGGCACGAAGTTTGGCCCCTGTTGAGGCGTTCGATCATGCTATCGCCCTAGCTGTAGTAGAAGGGAGGTTTCCAGGATCAAGTCAAGAGGACATGTGAGTGAAGCAAGCGATAAGAAGCGAGGTACCAGACGAGACCAAAGAATGAGAGGCCCGGATAGGGACGAGGAGCAAAGGCCAACTACCTAATGCACGCAGGCACTTTAAGTGGACCTTTTCGGCAGCCCAATGAATGACAGCGGTCGCGTGTAAACCAGGTTGCATGGCAAATCGGGGGAATTCAGGCAAGGCGAGCCGGCGCGAAGCGTCATACGCGCGGCAGCGCCAGGCACACGACGCCGCCGCGATTCGGCGCGCTGAAGAGCGTGAGCGAGAGGCCGCTCAGCGGCACGCCGCCGACGCGATGCTGGAGCTGGAGGCTATCGACCGACTTCGTCGAGATCAGGAGTCCGCGCGGCAGGAACGCGACGACCTGGTCGCGCACCTGCGCGCGAGTGGAGAGACGTGGAATTCGCTTGCGGGGCGAACAGGACTGACCCGACAGGCACTAAGCAACCGGATCCGCTATCCACAATGAAACTCGCTCGCCGAGCGCGATCAGGTCGCTGACGCCACAATGGGTCCTTCTCGTCTCGCTCTAGGAACTGGGAAGATGCAAACATGGCCGCCCCTACAGTTTTCGTGAGCTCGACCTTCTACGACCTCCGATACGCGCGGGAATCGCTCAAACGATTCATTGAACAGTTTGGCTATATCCCCGTGCTGAGCGAAGAGGGTGCGGTCTATTACGATCCGACGACCACCGCGGCGGAAGCATGCCTGAAGGAGGTATCGAACGCCGACCTGATGGTGCTGTTGATCGGTGGCCGTTACGGGATGGCGCTTCCCGGATCGGACGAGTCCGTCACGAACGCCGAGTATCAGCGCGCAGTAAAAGACAAGATCCCGGTCTTTGCGATGGTAGAACAGTCGACGTTCAACGATTACGCCGTCTATCAAGCTAACGTGGGCTCGCCTGAGGCGTTGTCACAAATGAAGTTCCCCAACGCCGACAACGTGAAGATATTTGAGTTCATTGATTCGGTCCGGAAGCAGGCGGAAAACAACGCGCTAGTGCCCTTTCGCACGATCTCGGACATCGAGACATATCTCCGAGCGCAGTGGGCAGGAATGATGCACGATCACCTTTCCAGCACGTCCAGAGAAGCCCAAGTCGTAGACACTCTAGAAGTCTTGACTAGCGTCAACACTCGAGTCGAACTCATTGCATCGCAGATTCTTCGATCAGTGGGTACGCCCATGGACAGGGTGTACGTCAACCTGCTCCAAGCCATGGTCGGCGAACCTATCGTTGGCGACTTTCGCTATTTCGGCGGAAGCCCTAAGCCGGGCGACATTCTGAAATGGCCAACCCTTGAAGAATGCGCAGAAGCACTAGGCAAGGAATTGCGACCGTACAGGGGGCCGGAAGACACAGATGAGGCGAACATCATTTCGAGCTCCGGCGAGGTGACCAACGCTCGACGCCGCGAAATGGTGCGCAACTACAAGGAACTTCGCGAAAAGCTCTCTGCAATCCTCGGGGCCTCAGGCTTCACCTTGGAAGACGTAGTGGGGTACGAAGAGTCTGGTTCTGCCGGGGAGGACCCAGTTCGAAACGCGTCCGTGGCCCGATCCGCCTCCCGCTGACGAGGACGGGTCTGCGAAAGTACGTGGACAGCGCCCAGACCTGACTCTGAGCAGCCCTGGGGCAATGAGGGTCTGCACCACTCGCCGCTGCATTGACGCATCCGCCTGAGTGGGCTTGATCCACCTCGTCAGATCTCAGTGATCACCACAGGAGACTCAGAGGTCGGTGCCGTCGACCAGCTATTTCCGGATGGTACGATATCTTGTACCACTTGGAGGAATTATGGCCATCACAGCAAGCGAGGCGCGCAGCGACCTGTTCGGCCTCATCGAACGCGTCAACCTCGACCAGACCGAAGTCGAGATCACGTCCAAGCGCGGTTCGGCCGTGCTGATGTCCAAGGACGAGTACGACTCGCTGCTTGAGACCACCTACCTCCTGCGCTCCCCCAAGAACGCACGACGCCTCATCGACGCCATCGAGAGCGCACGTGCAGGAGACATCACCGAGCACGACATGACCGGTGAGTGATCGCAAGCTCGCCTGGACCGCCGGCGGCTGGGAGGACTACCTCGACTGGCAGGGCCAGGACCGGCGAACGCTCAAGCGGATCAACCTCTTGATCGAAGACATCCTGCGCGACGACCCCTTCGAGGGCGTCGGCAAGCCGGAGCCGCTGAAACACGCGCTGGCTGGGGCGTGGTCTCGGCGCATCGATGAAGCGAACCGTCTCGTGTACTTGGTCGACGACGCCTTCGTGATCATCCTGCAGGCTCGCTACCACTACTGATCCGACATAAGTTGAGCCTGTGAGCGTGCGGATCCATATTCCGGATGGCGTGGTCATCGACGACGAGATTCCCCACCCATTGCCAGGTGTAGACATACCTCTCATGGCGGTTCGGCTGGGTTGTATGTGGACAGCCGACGGGCGCGACGAATCGTATGACGGAATTGTGGAGTGGTCCAGAACTGACGAGCTCAATCAGCTATTCGAGACCGTTTTAGCTACGTCGACATCCAAGGCTCTGACTCAGGACGCGGCCGAGGGTCGTCTTCCCGAAGTAGGCGAAAGGATGACCCTGCGCGGAAGCTTGTCCTGTGTGCGGTCATACGAGTTCGAAGCCTTCGATCTTCCGGACATTCGGCAGCCGTGGCGGGCTACCGCGCTCCTGTCGCAGGATTCGGATGGGTACCTCATCGAGGCGGAGCCAACCCCGCGCTAAGAGCCACGTGCCCACAATTTGCCCACACCCGGATGAGATCACCTGAGGACATAGTGATCTCAATGCGCTCCAAAAGCGCGGAATTCCGCGGATTTTCGGAGTCGCGGCTCCCCTGGCGCGGAGCCCGAGCGGACTTTTAATCCGCGGGTCGTGGGTTCGAGCCCCACGGGGCCCACCTCGTATCCCGCCTACGCCACCGGCCCGCGCGCCAGCGTGACCTCTGCGGTGTGCGCTGCGCCGACCGTGTCGGTCCAGGCGAGGCTGACGCGCTGGCCGGGGGTGAGCGTCGCGAGGGCCTGGGTGAGGGTCTGGGCGGAGGCGATGGGGGTGCCGTTCAGGGCGGTGATCGTGTCGCCCGCGGCGAGGCCCGCGGTCGCGGCGGGGCCGCCGGCGATGACGCCCGCGATGGTCGCTCCGGACGGGTCAGCCTGCGCTGCGCCGGAGGAACCGTGCAGGTCGGCCGCGCCGGACGCGTCCGTGGACGGGGCGACCTCGACGCCGAGGAAGGCGGGGTAGCCGATGGTGATCGTGGACGAGGCGTGGCCGGCCTCGATCTCGGCGGCGATGGCCAGCGCGTCCTCGATCGGGATGGCGTAGCCGGCGGTCTCGCCGCTCTGCGCGGCAGCGGTGTCGATGCCGATGACCTCGTCGGACGCGTTGAAGAGCGGGCCGCCGGAGTCGCCGGCCTGGATGTCCGCGTCCGTCTCGATGAGGCCGTTCAGCGTCTCGGATGCGGCCGCCGTCTCCGCCTGCGTGGTGATCGTCTGGTCGAGGGCGGTGACGGTCCCCGGCGACGCGGAGGGCGTGCCGCCGACCCCGCCAGCGTTGCCGACGCCGGTGACCGCGTCGCCGATCGCGACCTCCCCCGACGTGTCGAGGTGCGCTGTGCTCAGGCCGGAGGCGTTGCCCAGCTGGAGCACGGCCACGTCGTCCGTGGCGTCCGTGCCCACCACGGTCGCGGAGTAGCTGGCGCCGGTGGAGACGACGGTCACGGTGATGCTGGTCGCGTCCTCCACGACGTGGTTGTTCGTGAGGATCTCGCCGGTCGAGGTCAGGACGAGGCCGGTGCCTGCGCTCTCCGCCTGGTCGTAGCCGAGCTCGGAGGTGATGTCCACGACGCCGACCTCCTGGGACGCGGTCGCGCTCGCGAGGGTCGAGGTGCCGGTCGAGTCGGAGGACCCGTAGCCGGGGGCATCGCTGTAACCACCGGAGCCGCGGTACCCGGAGTATCCGGAACCGATCCGGGCGAGCGCGGTGCCGAATGCGGGCGAGGAGGACGACGCCGCTGCCGCGCTCGCGCCCGCCCCGCCACCGATCGCGGCGATCCCGAAGGTCGCGCCCGCCGCGACCATCGCCGCGACGGCGGCCGACAGGACGACGACGCGCCTCCGGCCCCGTCGTCCTGTCGTCGCGGCGCCCACGCCGCCCTCCTCCACCCGTGTTCCCGATCCCACCTGCATGGCCCTGTCCTCTCGACTCGACGTCCGACCCACAGAGCACATCGCGGCGGGATGGGAGCACGACAGGCCGCGGCTATGTCCCCGCTGCGAGAAACCCAGAGCCGGCTATGAACGCGTCATCCGACGAGTTCCGCCCGCTGGTGCATCCGGCCGGCGTCGTCCAGCTCGATGACGGTGTCGACGCCGATCCGCTCCAGGAAGCCGTGGTCGTGGCTGACCACGAGGAGGGCGCCGCGGTAGGCGTCCAGGGCCTCGGCGAGCTGCTCGACGCTGGCGATGTCGAGGTTGTTCGTCGGCTCGTCGAGGACCAGCAGCTGCGCGGGCGGCTCGGCGAGCAGCAGCCGTGCGAGCGAGACCCGGAAGCGCTCGCCTCCCGACAGCGTGCGCACGGGACGGTCGACGCTGTCGCCGCGCAGCAGCAGCCGCGCCAGCTGGTTGCGCACGGTGCCCGCCGCGGCGGCCGGCGCGACCGACTGGACGTTCTGCATCGCGCTCGCGTCCTCGTCCAGGCCGTCGAGGCGCTGCGGCAGGTAGCCGACCCGATCGGTCAGCAGACGGCCGTGCGGGCGGCCGGGAACGGGCTCGGTGCCCCGCAGCAGGTGCTCGATCAGCGTGGACTTGCCGGTGCCGTTCGCACCGACGAGGGCGACCCGCTCCGGGCCCTGCACGACGACGGTCCGCCCGCCGTCCTCCAGCTCGGCCAGCCGGCGGCCGCGCGGGACGTCGGGGTCGGGCAGCGTCAGGTGGATGTGCTCCTCCTCGCGCACCCGGGCGTCGGCGGCGTCCACGGCGGCCTGCGCGGCCTGCACCTTGTCGTCGAGTGCGGTGCGCATCGAGCCGGCGGACGCCTGCGCCTTGCTCGCGCGGTTGCCCGCGAGGATCTTCGGGATGCCGCC
The DNA here is from genome assembly GCF_051955155.1 of Leifsonia sp. Classification (NCBI taxonomy): domain Bacteria; kingdom Bacillati; phylum Actinomycetota; class Actinomycetes; order Micrococcales; family Microbacteriaceae; genus Leifsonia; species Leifsonia sp. Next base: position 48,774 of record NZ_JBQCGZ010000080.1, on the reverse strand, counting down.
GTCGCGCTGGGTCTTCTTGGCGGTCCGCTCGCGCCGGGCGAGCTTGGTCTCCGCCTCGACCCGCTGCCGCTTCTCGACCTTCAGGGCCTGCTGCGCCGAGCGCGCGGCCTGCACCGCGGCTGCCTGCTCGCCCTCGCGGTGCTCCAGCCAGGCGCTGTACGGGCCGCCGAACCACTCCAGCGCTCCCCCGAACAGCTCGGCGGTGCCGTCCATGTGCTCCAAGAGCTCGAGGTCGTGGCTGACGACGACGAGCGTGCCGGGCCACTGATCGACGAGCTCCGCCAGCTTCGCGCGGGTGGGCCGGTCGAGGTTGTTCGTCGGCTCGTCGAGCAGGGTGATTGGGGTGCGGCGGACGCGCAGGCCGGTGATCGCGATGAGCATCGCCTCGCCGCCGGAGAGCTCCGCGACGCGACGGTGCAGGTCGGCGGCGGAGAACCCCACCTGGTGCAGGGCCTCGTCGGCACGGGACTCGATGTCCCAGTCGTCGCCGATCGCGTCGAAGTGCCGCTGGTCGACATCCCCGGACTCGATCGCGGCCATCGCTGCGAGGATGCCGTGGATGCCGAGCAGCTCGGCGACCGTGGTGTCCCGCCGCAGGGTCAGGGACTGGGGAAGGTAGCCGACGTCGCCCGCGGTGTCGATGCGGCCGGAGGTCGGGGTGAGCTCGCCGGCGATCAGGCGGAGCAGGGTGGACTTGCCCGCACCGTTGCGGCCGATCAGGCCGGTGCGGCCGGTGCCGAAGGTGCCGCTGACGTGGTCGAGGGCGACCGTGCCGTCCGGCCACTCGAAGGTGAGGTCGTGCAGGGTGATCGCGGATGCGCTGGACATGCTGGAATCGCTTTCTCTCCCGGGCGCGCGTCGGCGCGCGGGAGCGGGGATGTTCGAGGGTGTGTTCGAGCCGTGTGGAGCCCGGGCGGCGCTGCGCCGCGTCGCGCTGTCGACGCCATCGGGCGGACACGCGGGACGCGTTCACGACGAAGCCACCGGCGCTCCGGTGGCTAGGCTCTGTCGACCTCGATCGATTCCATGACGTCGATGCTACCAGCGCCGCGTCCGCGCACCGGGCACCAGCCGCACGCCCGTGGCGAACGAATGCGCCGCGCCGTCACGTCTGCGCGTGCGCGCGCAGCCGCAGACGTGACGCGGTGGCGCAGTCGCGGAGGCGCAGCGGCGGCGTTAGGCGACGCCGGTGACGCGGTTGCGCTCGAGGACGTAGCCGACGGCCACCGCGCCCGCGATGCACAGCATCAGCGGGGCGAGCATCTCGGGGCCCTGGTTGGTGAACTCGATCAGCAGCAGGAGCGCGGTCAGCGGCGCGCGCATCGTGACGGCGAGGAACGCGGCGGCGCCGATGAACGCGAACGCGGCGAGCGGCGCGCCCGGCCACACCAGGTCCCACAGCGCGCCGATGCTGAGGCCGAGGCCGGCGCCGATCGCCAGGGACGGGGTCAGCGTCCCGCCCGCGGCGCCCGCGCCGATCGTGCCGACCGTCGCCGCGGTCTTCACGAGCGTCGTCACGAAGATGAGCAGCACCGGCAGCGTGGCCGTCATCGCCAGCTGGCCGAGCGACCGGCCGTTGCCGAGGATCGCGGGGAACGCGAGCGAGAGAAAGCCGACGGCGATGAACACCAGCGGCATCACGATCAGGATGCCCCACGAGCGCGGGCGGTGGTCCTGGAAGAACCGCACCAGGCGCACGAAGCCGACCGCCGCGAAGCCGAGCAGCGGCCCGGCCAGGATCGACCAGACCACGATGGTCGGGGACAGCGGCACCTGCGGCACCAGGTACAGCGGGTTCGCCGGCACGACGATGCGGGCGACGATGGTGGCCACCGCCGAGGTGGCGAGGGCGGGCAGGACGGTCGCGAAGCTGATCTCGGCGAGCAGGATCTCGACCGCGAACACCGCGCCGCCGAACGGGACGTTGTAGACGGCGGCGAGACCGGCGCCGGCGCCGCACGCGACGAGGATGCGCCGCTCGCGGGCGCTCACCCCGGCCGTCTCCGAGAGCCAGGACGCCCACAGCGCGCCGACCTCGCGCGGTGCGACCTCGCGCCCGATCGAGGCGCCGAGGCCGACGATGACCACCTGCAGGCCCGCGTTCGCGAGGGTGACGAAGCCGGGCATCCTGCGCCCGCCGACCGCCGCCTCCACCGAGACCACGGCGTGCCCGGGGTCGCGCCTGCCCCAGCGCCGCAGCAGCCACCAGCCGACGCCGCCGATGACACCGGCGACGGCGAGCGCGACCACCCGGTTCACGGGCGGCGCCTCGAGCAGGCCGTCCAGGAAGGTACCCTCCGAGTAGCCGAAGGCCAGGTGCTGGATGGCGTGCAGGGCCAGGTAGACGAGCCCGCCGCCTACCCCGGAGCCGATGCCGACGAGCGCCGTGACGACGACGAGCCGGAACAGCCAGCGCGGCGTCGCGGAGCCACGCGCGGGTCGGGGGGAGGGCACGCCTCCAGGGTATCGGTCGGTCCGGTCAGCTCCCGACGAGGGCGCCGACCGTGAGCAGCACGATGGTGTCGCTCGTGCAGGCGGTGACGTTCGCGTCTTTCACGAACAGCGACTCGGTCGACCCCGGCGGGTAGACGCGGAAGCCGTCCGCGGGCTTCGGCTTGCAGTCGGCCGCATCGTAGTTCTGCGCGTTGCCGATCTTCAGCGGCGCCTGCGCAGAGCCGCCCGGCTGCAGGACGACGGTCGGGTGCGGCGTGCTCCTGTCGAACTGCGCCGGCGCGCCGAGCTGGGTGCCGTTGCCGTCGCCGACGAAGGAGACGCCTGGCCAGCCCTGCAGCGAGCACTTGGCGGTGCCGTTGTTGGTGAGCACGAGGGTGACCTCGACGCTCCCCGCCGCGCCGCCGCCGCCCTTGCCGATGGTCCCGGTCAGCTTGCCGGTGTCGCACTGGCCGTCGATCGGGGTCGCGGTGCTCGTCGACGTCGGCCGGGGCGTCGTCGTGCCGGTGTCGACCGGCGTGGACGTCGTGGACGCGGAGTCCGACGGCGATGCGGTCGGGGTCCCCCCGGTGGAGCAGCCGACGAGGGCGGCGCCGAGGGCGACGGCGATGGCGAGCGTCGTGACGCTCCGCGAGACGAGTGACGAGGGACGTGCGGCAGCCATGCGTTCATCGAAGCATCCCGGACGACCGATCCGCCCGCGGACGCGCCGCCCTGGCAGGATGGACACATGAAGGCGCTGGGATCGTGGCTCACCAGGTACTGGGCGATCATCGTCCCGATCATCGGCGTCGTCGTGCTCGCCGCGTTCTGGACGGTGCCGCTCGGCCCCGTCGCCGTCGCGCTGATCGGCGTGGTCCTGGCCGGGACCGTGCTCGCCGCCGTCCAGCACGCCGAGGTGGTCGCGCACCGCGTCGGGGAGCCGTTCGGCTCGCTGGTGCTCGCGATCGCCGTGACCGTGATCGAGGTCGCGCTGATCGTGACCCTGATGACCAGCGGCAAGGACTCGGCGACGCTCGCCCGCGACACCGTGTTCTCCGCCGTGATGATCACCATGAACGGGATCGTCGGCCTGAGCCTGCTGCTCGCCGCCTCGCGCAGGGAGACCACCGCGTTCAACGCGCAGGGCAGCGGCTCGGCGCTCGGGACGGTCACGGCGCTGGCGACGCTGACGATGGTGGTCCCGACGTTCACCGAGACGCCCGGCCCGCAGTTCTCGCCGAGCCAGCTGGCCTTCGCCGCGATCGCGTCGTTCGCGCTCTACGCGATGTTCGTGTTCACGCAGACCTTCGCGCACCGCGACTTCTTCCTCCCGGTGACCGCCAAGGGCAGGCCGCTGCGCGACGACGACCACGCGGACGCGCCGAGCACGCGCACCGCGATCGTGAGCCTGCTGCTGCTCCTGGTCGCTCTGGTCGCCGTGGTCGGCCTCGCCAAGCTGGAGTCCACCCCGATCGAGCGGGCGGTGACCGGGATCGGCCTGCCGCAGTCGTTCGTCGGTGTCATCATCGCCCTGCTGGTGCTGCTCCCCGAGGGCATCGCGGCCGCGAAAGCGGCGCGCCGGAACCGGATGCAGACCAGCCTGAACCTGGCGCTCGGCTCGGCGATCGCGAGCATCGGCCTGACGATCCCCGCCATCGCCGTCGCCTCGATCTGGCTGCCCGGCGCGCTGCACCTCGGGCTCGGGGCGAGTCAGATCGTGCTGCTGGCGCTCACGGTCGCCGTCAGCATCCTGACGATCGTCCAGGGACGCGCCGCGCGGATGCAGGGCACCATCCACCTGATCATCTTCGCGGCGTTCATCTTCCTGTCGATCGCGCCGTAGCCGCCTCCGGCGCCACGGCCGCATCCCACAGGGCCTCGGCCGCGAGCCGGGCGGCGAGCGGGGTGCCGCCGCACATCGCCGCGCTGGCCGCCGCGCCGTCGAACAGCAGCGTCAGCTGCACCGCGAGCAGGTGCGGCGTGCTCGCGCCGGCGCGCTCCGCCTGACGCTCGAAGTACGCGGTCAACTCGTCCTTGAAGTGCCGGGCGACCTGCGCCGCGGGATGCTCGCGGTCGCGCAGCTCGGTCGCCACGTTCACGAACGGGCAGCCGTAGAAGTCGCTGGCCTCCGCGGCGGCGTGCAGGGCGTCGTAGACGTGCAGCACGCGCTCGCGCGGCGCAGTGCCGTCGTCCTCCGGCGCGAAGTAGCCGGCGACGACGCGCGGGCCGTAGCTGCGCAGCATCTCGGCGACGATCGCGTCCTTGCCCTCGAAGTGCTGGTAGATCGAGCGCTTCGAGACCTGTGCCTCCTGCGCGATCCGGTCGACGCCGACGGCGTTGACCCCCTCGCGGATGAAGAGCCGCGCGGCGGCCGCGAGCACGCGCTCGCGCGGCTTCGGCCGGGCGGCGGGCGCGGAGGCGGTGGCGGTCGCGGTGGTCATGCGTCGATTCTACGGAGCGGGTTGCGCAAAGTAAACCGATCTGTGTACATTGCCGGTAAACCGATCCGTTTACTTTTCTGGAGGAATCCCATGACCGATCTCGCTGGACGCATCGCCGTCGTCACCGGCGCCAACCGGGGCCTCGGCGCGGCCTTCGTCGCCGAGCTGCTCGAGCGCGGCGTTTCGAAGGTCTACGCGGCCGCCCGCCGCCCCGAGAGCGTCGCGGTGACCGACCCGCGCGTCGTGCCGCTGCAGCTGGACGTGACCGACGCGGACAGCATCCGGCGCGCTGCGGAGACGGCGGCGGACGCCACCGTCCTCGTCAACAACGCCGGCATCGCCGTCAACCAGTCGCTGGTCTCCGGCGACCTGGACGAGATCCACCGCGAGTTCGACACCAACTTCTGGGGCCCGGTGCTCCTCACCCGCGCCTTCGCGCCCGTCATCGCCGCCAACGGCGGCGGCGCGATCGTGAACATGCACTCCGCCCTGAGCTGGCTGGCCGTCGGCTCCTACAGCGCGACCAAGGCGGCGCTCTGGTCGGCGAGCAACTCGGCGCGCGTCGAGCTCGCGCCGCAGGGCATCCAGGTGGTGGGCGTTCACGTCGGCTGGGTCGACACCGAGATGGCCGCGAACGCCGACGGCGCGAAGGAGTCGCCGGAGCGCGTGGTGCGCGAGGCCCTGGACGCGGTGGCCGCCGGCGAGGCGGAGGCGATCGTCGGCGAGACGGCGCAGCGCGTCAAGGCCGTGCTGCACGAGGACGTCCGCGTGCTCTACCCCCAGCTGGCGAGGTAGGAGCTGCCGGCGAAGCCCTCGGGGCGGATGCCCCAGGACAGCGTCCAGGTCTCCTCCGGCTCCAGCCAGCGCAGGCCCGTCCCGGTGTTCAGCGCGTTCGCCGGGGCGGTCATCGGCTCGATCGCGAGCGCGACGTCGCCCTTCTCCTTGGTGGCGAACGAGCGGTGGGTGAACAGCTGCACGTAGGCGAACGCCGGGTCGCCCCAGAGCACGAGGCGGCGGCCGTCGTCGGCGGACAGGATGTGCTCCGGCCGCTCCTGCAGGCCGCCGAAGCCGTCGTTCAGGTCGAGCTCGCTCACCCGCGCGCCGGCCGAGAGGTCGTAGCGCGTGCCGGGCACCGGTTCCTCCCCGACCACGTTGAGCCGGTCGTCGGTGAGGAACCGCGTCCCGGCCTGGACGGTCAGGGTCAGCTGGGACGCCGGCACGTCCCCGATCCGCAGGTAGGGGTGGGCGCCGACGGCGACCGGCGCACTGCGATCGCCGCGGTTGGCGATGGTGTGCGTGACGGTGAGCCCCTCGGTGTCCAGCTCGTGCGTGACGGCGGTGTCGAGGATGAACGGGTAGCCCGCCTCCGGGTAGATCGTCGCCGCCTGGGTGACGGAGGACTCCGTGCGCTCGAGCAGCGAGTACGGCCGGAAGCGCAGCAGCCCGTGCGACGCGTTGCCGAGCGCAGGTTCGGTGATCGCCAGGCGCTGCGGGACCCCGTCGAGCTCCCAGACGCCGTCCTTCACCCGGTTCGGCCAGGGCACAAGAACGATCCCGTCGGCGGAGGGCGGCGTCGCGTCCTCCGCGAACGGCTCGATCAGGTCGACGCCGGCGAAGCGCAGCGTGCGGATTCCGGCGGCCACCTGCGTGACGGTGGCCGTCAGGTCGCCGAACTCGAGCTCGTACTGGTCTCCGGTGGGTGCGCGCATACCCTCAGCGTAGGCCTCAGGCGACGGTCACCGGCAGCCCGGTGTCCCGGATGCCCGCGAGCGCGTCCGGCGTGGCGGAGTCCCCGGTGATCAGCCCGGCGACCTCGTCCACGGCGGCGATCCGGCCGAGGTGCGTGCGCCCGAGCTTCGAGCCGTCGGCGACGACGATCGCGCGGGTGGCCGAACCGACCATGACGCGCTTGAGGTCGGCCTCCGGCAGGTTCACGTTCGTGATGCCGCCGGTGGGATGGACGCCCGTGCAGCCGATGAACGCCAGGTCGGCGTGCATCCGCTCCAGCAGCACCGCGGCGAGCGGCTCGACGAGCGAGTGCTGCAGCGGCCGCAGCGTCCCGCCGGTGACGACGACCTGGAAGCGCGGGATCGCGCGCTCCAGCTCCAGGGCGATGGTGAGGCCGTTCGTGATGACCGTGACATCCTCGAGGTCATCGCGGTCCGCGAGCGCCCGCGCGATCGCCGCGGTCGTCGTGCCGACGTCGAGCAGGACGCTGCTGCCGGAGGCGACGAGCGCCGCCGCGGTCTCGCCGATCCTGCGCTTCTCGTCCGCAGAGGACTCCAGCGCCTCCTCGAAGCTGGCCTCGCGGACGCCGCCGGTGCGCAGGACGGCGCCGCCGTGGACCCGGCGGATGCTCTGCTGCGCGTCCAGCGCGTCCAGGTCGCTGCGGACGGTCACGTCGGAGACCTGGAAGGCCTCGCTCAGCTCGGCGACGCGCGCGAAGCCCGCCCGCCCGATCAGCTCGAGCATCCGTTCGCGTCGCAGCGGCGCCGGCAGCGGTTCGCTCATACGGACATGGTCCAGCGGTTGCGTTTTCTTGTCAATTCGTAAGTAGTCGACTACCCTCGCTTTCGGAAACGAAAGGTACGCATGGCCGCCATCACCAAGCGCCCGCACCGGCTCTCCGACGGTCGGGACCTCATCTACTTCGACGACGCGGACACCGCGCTGGACCCGGAGCGCTCCCCCGACCTGCGCGAGCCCGCCCCGCGGCCCGCGACCGCGTCCATGCGCCAGGACCCGCTCACCGGCGAGTGGGTGTCCATCGCGGCCGCCCGCCAGAACCGCGTCATGCTGCCGCCGGCCGAACTCGACCCGCTCGCGCCCGCCACCGAAGGCAACCCCTCCGAGATCCCGAGCCTCTACGACGTCGCGGTGTTCGAGAACAAGTCGCCGTCGTTCGGGCCGCTCACCGAGGACGCCGAACAGCCGCACGGCCTCGACGACCTCGCGGAGGTCGGCCTCGGCCGCACCCGTACCTCCGTCGGGCGCTGCGAGGTGGTCTGCTTCTCCCCCGCGACCACCGGCTCCTTCGGCAGCCTGACGCCCTCGCGCGCACGCACGGTGATCGAGGCCTGGGCCGACCGCACGACGGCGCTGTCCGCCATCCCGAGCGTGCGTCAGGTGTTCCCGTTCGAGAACCGCGGCGAGGCGATCGGCGTCACCCTGCACCACCCGCACGGGCAGATCTACGCCTACCCGTACATCACGCCGCGCACGAACGCGCTCCTCCGCTCGCTGGACAGCTACGGGTCGACCCTGTTCGCCGACATCCTGGAGCGCGAGCGCGCCTCCGAGCGCGTGATCCTGGCTGGCGAGCACTGGACGGCGTTCGTGCCGTTCGCCGCGCGCTGGCCGATCGAGATCCACGTGCTGCCGCACCGGCACGTGCCGGACATCGCCGCCACCTCCGACGAGGAACGGGACGAGCTCGCCACGCTGTACCTCCGCGTCCTGCGCGGGGTGGACGCGCTGTACGACTCCCCGACGCCCTACATCGCCGCCTGGCACCAGGCGCCGGTCGACGTGCGCAGGGACGAGATCCGGCTGATGCTGCAGATCACGTCGCCCCGGCGCGGCGCGGATAAGCTGAAGTTCCTGGCCGGTTCCGAGTCCGCGATGGGCGCGTGGGTGGGCGACATCCCGCCGGAGCAGTCCGCCGCAGCCCTGCGCGACGCCGTCGCCAGAGCCGACCGCGACAACCCGGTCGGCGAGCTGCCCGCCGGCATATCGGGTCTCGTGACCGTCCCCGCCGCCACCCCCTCCCTCTGACCTCCTCCCCCTGAAAGGCCGACCGATGACCGACCTGCGCACCGGTGTCCGCGACGACTTCGCCGAGGTGTTCGGCCGCGAGCCCGACGGCGTCTGGTCGAGCCCCGGCCGCGCCAACCTGATCGGCGAGCACACCGACTACAACGAGGGCTTCGTGCTCCCGTTCGCGATCAACCGCCGCACGGTCGCCGCGCTCGGGCTGCGGGAGGACCGCACCATCCGCGTCGGCAGCACGTTCGCCGACGAGCTGGTGGAGGTGGACCTGGACGCCCTCTCGCCCGAGGCGCTGGACGGCTGGTCGGCGTACCCGCTCGGCGTCGCCTGGGCGCTCGGCGAGTTCGGCGCCGACCTGGCCGCCGTGCCCGGCTTCGACCTGCTGCTCGACTCCAACGTCCCGGTCGGCGCCGGCCTGTCCTCCTCCGCCGCCATCGAGGGCGCGACCCTGCTGGCCCTGAACGACGTCTGGCGGCTGGGCCTGGACCGGCAGACGCTCGCCCGCGTCGGCCAGCGCGCCGAGAACATCGCGGTCGGCGCTCCGACGGGCATCATGGACCAGTCCGCGTCGCTGCTCGGCCGCGAGGACTCCGCGGTCTTCCTGGACTGCCGCACCCTCGTTTCCGAGGTCGTCCCGCTCGGCCTCGAGGCGGCCGGGCTCGAGATCCTCGTGATGGACACCGGCGTCACGCACGCGCACGCGACGGGCGGCTACGCCGAGCGCCGCGCCTCGTGCGAGGCGGGCGCCGCCGCGCTCGGCGTCGAGTCGCTGCGCGATGTGAGCGTCGACGACCTGCCGCGCGCCAGGGAGATCCTGGACGACGTGACCTTCCGCCGCGTCCGGCACGTCGTCACCGAGAACCAGCGCGTGCTGGACACGGTGCGCACGCTCCGCGAGAAGGGACCGGAGGCGATCGGCGAGCTGCTGGACGCCTCCCACGTCTCGATGCGCGACGACTTCGAGATCTCGGTCCCCGAGCTCGATCTGGCCGTCGAGACGGCCCAGGCGAACGGTGCGATCGGCGCCAGGATGACCGGAGGCGGCTTCGGCGGCTCCGCGATCGCGCTGGTCCCCTCCGACGCGCTCAGCCGGGTGCTGGTCGCCCTGGACGGCGCCTTCGCCGAGCACGGCTTCGGCCAGCCGGACCTGTTCACCGTGCGCGCGTCCGAGGGGGCGCGGCGGGAGAGCTGAGCGGCGTTCACCTGCGCGTCACGGCCGCGGTGCACAATGGGCGGATGACCGCACCGGAGCCCGAGATCACCTGGCTGGACGCCGACACGGTGCAGCTGCGCCAGCCGAAGGGCTCGCACTGGGAGGCGCCGTTCCTGTTCCTGCTGTTCGGACGGGAGCGCTCGCTGCTGATCGACACCGGGGCGACGACGGACGAGGCCGTCTTCCCGCTGCGCACGACCGTCGACCGGCTCACCGCCGAGTGGCTGCGCCGCAACCCCGCGGTGTACGTCCGGCCGTACCCGCTGCTGGTGGCGCACAGCCACGCGCACGGCGACCACATCGCGGGCGACGCGCTGCTCGCGGGACGACCGGGGACGACGGTGGTCGGGCCGACGCCCGCGCAGGTGATCGCGCGCTTCGGGTTCCGCAGCTGGCCGGACGAGACGGTGGTGCTCGACCTCGGCCGCCGGCCGGTCGACGTGATCGGCGGGCCGGGTCACGAGCCCTCGGCCGTCGCGTTCTTCGACAGGGCGACCGGCATCCTGTTCACCGGGGACACGGTCCTGCCCGGGCACCTGTACGTGCGCGACCGCGCGCAGTACCGCGCCACGATCGAGCGGCTGATCCGGTTCAGGGACGCCCCGACCGCTCCGGTGCGCGAGCTGCGCGGAGCGCACGTGGAGATGTCGTCGACGCCCGGCGTCGTCTACCCGCCCGGCACGCTCGACCAGCCGGACGAGCTGCCGCTCGCGCTGCCGCCGCGCATCCTCGACCGCGTCCTGGACGCCCTCGGCGAGCTGACCGGGGCGCCCGGCGAGCGGGTGGTGCGCAAGCGCTTCGTGGTCGTCGCGGACTGACCAGGGCCGCGCGCGAAGATCCGTCTTCCGGCGGATGCCCCGGCGGAGGCATCCTCGTAGCGTGGAAGACGGCGGGTCGGGGGGTCCGCCGGATCAGGGGGTGATGATCATGGCGCGAGGCGCATGGATCGGGATCATCGGCGTGGTGGCGCTCCTCGCCGCCGGCGGCATCGGGGTGGGCGTCGCGGCGACGGCGCAGGCGGGCTCCACCCCGCGCACGGCGGAGAGCGCGGCGTCGACCTACGACCTCGGCGTCCTCGGCGGGGCGGCGACCGCGGCGGACGCGCTGCCCGACGGGTTCGACACGGCCGGCGTCGGCGACGGCGGCGTGAACCGCGGGACCGCCCGCCTGCTGCAATCGGGCACGGGAGGCACGTACTGGGCGGCGCTGGACGCACGCGGGCGGCTGTGCCTCCTCGGCGCCGTCGGACCAGCGGACAGCGTCCACGGTTCGGCGTGCACGACGGCGGACCGGTTCCGCTCGCACGCGCTGACCCTCCGGGTCGCCGGGAAGGGCGCGGCCGCCGAGGCCTACCTGGTGCCGGACGCGGTCTCGGCGAAGGTGATGGAGGCGGCGCTGCCGGAGGGCGCGACGGTCAGCGGCTACGGCAACCTGCTCCTGGTCGCGCCCGGAGCCTCCCCCGCCGCCCGCGCGTCGCTCACGCACGCGACGGCGGGCGTGTACGACCTCGGGGTGCCCGCCTCCGCGGGATGACCCGTAGGGTGAGAGCCATGACCATCGTGACCCTCGCCGACGGATCGACCCCCACGCTGGCCGACGACGCGTTCGTCGCCCCCGGCGCCGTCCTCGCCGGGAGGGTGCGCCTGCTCGCCGGATCGAGCGTCTGGTACAACGCGGTGCTGCGCGCGGAGGCGGAGGACATCGTGCTCGGGGAGCGCAGCAACATCCAGGACAACGTGTCCTGCCACGTGGACGCCGGCTTCCCGCTGACGATCGGATCGGACGTCTCGGTCGGGCACAACGCGGTACTGCACGGCTGCACGATCGAGGACGGCGTCCTGGTCGGGATGCACGCGACCGTGCTGAACGGCGCGGTCGTGGGCGCGGGCTCGCTGCTCGCGGCGGGGACGGTCGTGCTGGAGGGCGCGGTCATCCCGCCCGGCTCGCTCGTCGCCGGCGTGCCGGGCAAGGTGCGCCGCGAGCTGACGGAGGACGAGCGCGCCGGCATCCTGCGCAACGCGTCCGCGTACCTGACGCACGTGGCCGAGCACCCCGCCTCTTAGCGCCCCGTCGATTCGTCACGAATGCGCGCCATTCGTGACGAGTGCGCGCGATTCGTGACGAGTGCGCGCCATTCGTGACGAATCGCGAGCGGGACGGGATGGGACGGGACGGAACGACCCTACTCGGGTGCGACGGGGCCCGGGTCGCCGCCGGTGATGCGGACGAGCTCCTGGAAGGTGGTCGGGAAGACCGTGTGCGCGTGGCCGGCGGCCGCCCACACCTCGGGGTAGCCGGCCAGCTCCACATCCACGACGGTGCGCAGCGGCGACGGGTGCCCGACCGGAGCGACGCCGCCGATGGTCTGGCCGGTGGCGGCCTTCACGGTGTCCGGGTCGGCGCGGCGGATGCGGCCGCCGAGCCGCTCGCCGAGGAAGGCCGTGTCCACGCGGTGCGCGCCGGAGGTCATCACCAGCAGCGGCTCGCCGTCGATCGTGAAGACCAGCGAGTTCGCGATCGCGCCGACCTCGACGCCCAACTCCGCGGCAGCGGAGACCGCCGTCGGGGTCGGGGTCTCGAACCAGCGCACCCGCGGCTCGACGCCCGCGGCCAGCAGCGCCGCCTCGACCTTCTCGACGGCGGGATGCGTGCGGTCCGCGTCGCTCATGCCAGCGACCGCTCCGCGGACTCGACCACGTTCTGCAGCAGCAGCGCACGGGTCATCGGGCCGACACCGCCTGGGTTCGGGGACACCCAGGACGCGACCTCGGCCACGTCCGCGGCGACGTCGCCCGCGACGCGGCTCTTGCCGGTCTCCGGGTCCTCGATGCGGCTGACGCCGACGTCGAGCACGACAGCGCCGGGCTTCACGTTCTCGGCGGTGACCAGACCGGCGACCCCTGCCGCGGCGACGATGATGTCCGCGCGGCGCAGGTGCTCGTCCAGGTCCTTCGTCCCGGTGTGGGTGAGCGTGACGGTCGCGTTGAACTCGCGGCGGGTGAGCAGCGAGCCGATCGGGCGGCCGACGGTGACGCCGCGGCCGACGACCACGACGTCCTTGCCCTTCAGGTCGATGTCGTGGCGCAGCATCAGCTCGATCACGCCGCGCGGCGTGCAGGGCAGTGGAGTGGTGATCGGGCGGTTCACGTTGAGCACCAGCCGGCCGAGGTTGGTCGGGTGCAGGCCGTCGGCGTCCTTGGCCGGGTCGACCAGCTCCAGGATGGCGTCGGTGTCCAGGTGCGCCGGCAGCGGCAGCTGCACGATGAAGCCGGTGCAGTCCGGGTCGGCGTTCAGCTCCTCGACGACGGCCTCGAGCTCCGCCTGCGAGATGTCCGCCGGCAGGTCGCGGCGGATGGAGGCGATGCCCACCTCGGCGCAGTCGCGGTGCTTGCCGGCGACGTACCACTGCGAACCCGGGTCGTCGCCGACCAGGATGGTGCCGAGGCCGGGTACCACGCCGCGCTCGCGGAGCGCCGCGACGCGCTCGGTCAGCTCCGCCTTGATCTCGGCGGCCGTCGCCTTCCCGTCCAGAATCCGTGCAGTCACAATTCCTCCGTTGTCAGACCGTCGAGTACGCAGATCATCTGCGTACTCGACGGTTTTCGACTGATTTTCTGCGTACTCGGGTGGTCGCGGTGGTCAGATCGAGGAGGGGAGCTCGACCGGGAACGCGTCCTGGCCGGATGGCGTCAGACCGGGGTAGAGCGGGAACGCGGCGGTCAGGGCGTCCACGCGGGCGCGCAGCGCCTTGGTGTCCGCGCCGGGGCGCAGCGCGAGCGCGATGATGTCGGCCACCTCGGTGAACTCGGCGTCGCCGAAGCCGCGGGTCGCGAGCGCCGGCGTCCCGATGCGCAGACCGGAGGTCACCATCGGCGGGCGCGGGTCGAACGGGACGGCGTTGCGGTTGACGGTGATGCCCACCTCGTGCAGCACGTCCTCGGCCTGCTGGCCGTCCAGCTCCGACGTGCGGAGGTCGGCGAGCACCAGGTGCACGTCGGTGCCACCCGTGAGGACGTCCACGCCGGCGGCGCGGGAGTCGTCGGCGGTGAGGCGCTCGGCGAGCAGCTTCGCACCGCGGATGGTGCGCTCTTGGCGGTCCTTGAACTCCGCGGTCGCCGCGAGCTTGAACGCGGTCGCCTTGGCGGCGATCACGTGCATCAGCGGGCCGCCCTGCTGGCCGGGGAACACGTTGGAGTTGAGCTTCTTCGCGAGCTCGGTGTCACGACTCACGATGAAGCCGGAGCGCGGGCCGCCGATCGTCTTGTGCACGGTCGAGCTGACCACGTCGGCGTACGGGACGGGCGACGGGTGCAGCCCGGCGGCGACCAGACCGGCGAAGTGCGCCATGTCCACCCAGAGCTTGGCGCCGACCTCGTCCGCGATCTCGCGGAACGCGGCGAAGTCCAGCTGGCGCGGGTAGGCGGACCAGCCGGCGATGATCACCTGCGGCTTGTGCTCGATCGCCTTGTCGCGCACCACGTTCATGTCGACGAGGAAGGACTCGGGGTCGACGCCGTAGGAGACGGCGTTGTAGAGCTTGCCGGAGAAGTTCAGCTTCATCCCGTGCGTGAGGTGGCCGCCGTGCGCCAGCTCCAGGCCGAGGATGGTGTCGCCGGGCGTCGCGATCGCCGACAGGACGGCGGCGTTCGCCGACGCGCCGGAGTGCGGCTGGACGTTCGCGTACTCGGCGCCGAACAGGCTCTTCGCCCGGTCGATCGCCAGCTGCTCCGCGACGTCGACGTACTCGCAGCCGCCGTAGTAGCGGCGGCCGGGGTAGCCCTCGGCGTACTTGTTGGTGAGCACCGAGCCGACGGCTTCGAGCACCGCGCGGGGCACGAAGTGCTCGGAGGCGATCATCTCCAGGTAGTCGCGCTGGCGGCCGAGCTCGAGCTGCAGCACCTCCGCGATCTCCGGGTCGACCTCCGCCAGCGGGGCGGTGAATGTCGAGGGAAGGGTGTCGGTCACAATCGGCTCCTTCGTAACAGGGATGGATATCTTGTGCATCGACCCAGGCGCGCGGCCGAATCCACCCGTTCGTTCGAGGTACCGTTGTCGCTCCCCGATGGTGACCATCTGAGCGCCAGTCGCGACGTGAGCAAGCATAGCAAAGGCGGGGCCGCCCGAACCCTTGCTCATTAGTTAGGACCCCTGCAATACTCGCTGGTGGCCGACCAGCGGGCGGGCAGCGTCGGCCGTCCCACCAGAATCCTCGAATGGCTGTCTCTCAGCGCGTTAGGAGCATCCGTGGTCGTCCCCCGTCCCGCGCAGATCGAGCAGAGCGGCGACGCGCCGTTCACCCTCTCCCCCGGAGCCCGCATCAGCGTCGCCGGCCCGGGGGCGGACTCCGTGGCCCGCCTGCTGCGCGCAGAGCTCGCCACCGACTGCAGCCGCGAGTTGGAGGTCGTGCACGAACCGCCCGCGTTCGGCGACATCGCGATCGTGGTCGCCGACGACGAGGGCCCCGCCGGCCGGCGCGAGGAGGGCTACATCCTGGAGGTGGCGGCGGAGGGCGTGCGCATCGGAGCGGCGACCGCGGCCGGGGCGTTCTGGGGAGTGCAGACCCTCCGTCAGCTGGTCCCCGCCGCGTGCGAGGGCGACCCGCTGACCGTCGCGGCCGTGCGGATCACGGACCACCCGCGCTTCAGCTACCGCGGCGCGATGCTCGACGTCGCGCGCCACTTCTTCCCCGTCGAGGACGTGAAGCGCTTCATCGATGCCATCGTGCTCCTGAAGATCAACCACCTGCACCTGCACCTGACGGACGACCAGGGCTGGCGCCTCCACATCGCCTCCTGGCCGCGCCTGACCGAGCACGGCGGCTCGACCGGCAGCGACGGGAGTCGCGGCGGCTTCTACACCGCAGACGACTACAGCGAGCTGGTCGCCTACGCGGCCGAGCGCCACGTGACCGTCGTGCCGGAGATCGACATGCCCGGCCACACCAACGCGGCCCTCGCCTCCTACCCGGAGCTGAACCGCGACGGCGTCGCGCCCGCGCTCTACACCGGGTCGGACGTGGGATTCAGCACCCTGCTCACCGACGACGAGACCACCGACCGCTTCGTCGGCGACGTGCTGCGCGAGGTCGCGCGGCTGACGCCGGGGCCCTTCCTGCACATCGGCGGGGACGAGTGCCTGAGCACCGACGAGGCCGACTTCCGCCGGTTCGTGGACCGCGCGGCGGAGCTGGTGGCGCAGACCGGGAAGACGCCGGTCGGCTGGCACGAGATGGGCAGGAGCGACGGGCTCCCGGAGGGCACCGTGGGCCAGTACTGGTCGTTCCGCACACCGCGGGCGGACGCCGCCGAGGAGACGCTCTCGTTCGTGCGCCGCGGCGGCTCCGTCATCATGTCCCCGGCCGACGTCGCCTACCTCGACATCGCCTACGAGGAGGGCGACCGTCTCGGCCAGGACTGGGCGGACGGCCCGACCAGCCTCAGGGACGCGTTCGAGTGGGACCCGGCGCGGATCGTGCCCGGCCTCGGCGACGCGCACATCCTGGGCGTCGAGGCGCCGCTGTGGACCGAGACGGTCCCGACCATCGAGGACGCGGAGGAGATGGCGTTCCCGCGCCTCGCGGCGGTCGCCGAGATCGGCTGGTCGCCCGCGCCGGAGGACACCGCGGACGTGCAGTCCACGCGGGACTTCGCCGACTTCGCGGACCGGATCGGCAGCCTCGCCGAGCACTGGGACGCGCTCGGCACCCGCTACCGCCGCGTCGACGGCGTCCCGTGGCCGCAGCCCGTGGCCGGCTGACCCGCCCGCGCTCGCCCGGCCGCCACATTTGCGCCAAATGTGGGCCGGAGCCGTGCGAGAACGCACATGTGCGCCAAATGTCGGCCGGAGCCGTGCGAGAACGCACATGTGCGCCAAAGCGTGCGGCGGCGATCAGGGGTAGCCGAGGAACCAGAGCAGCAGCAGCGCGACCGGCTGCAGCACGACGCACACGGCGAGCACGATGGACCGCGCCCGGACGTTGCGGGTGAGGCCGGGGGCGCCGGCCAGCGGCGAGAGCGGAAGCAGCAGCCGGAACAGGCTCTGCTGCGGCAGGAACACCGCGAACAGGTAGAGCGCGTAGCTCGCGGCGTACGCGGTCACCTCGATGCCGAGTGCCTTGATCCCGGGCCTGCGCAGCAGCCAGACGTAGCCGACGATCACCGCGATCACCAGCAGCGCGCCGGCCAGGCTCGCATAGCGCCAGGTGAACAGGAACCACGGCGTCAGCGGCACGAACGCCACGCGGCCGATGAACCCGGTCCACCAGGACAGCTCGGTCTCCACGTAGGCGTCGGGGTGCCCGGTGACCGCGGAGGCGATCAGCGGCCACGCCAGCCCGGCCGCTGCGGTCAGCGCGCCGACCACGATCATGGCGACCCGCTCGCGCCGCGGGAACGCCTCCGCGCCGCGGCGAGCGCGCACCAGCCGGACCAGGAACACGATCCCGAGCGCGAGCGGCAGCGCCAGCTCCCCCGGCTTCGTGAACGCGGCGGCGATGCCGAACGGCAGGACGTCCCAGTACCGCCGGGACATCATCGCGTAGAGCGCGCCGAACATCAGGAAGAAGAACAGGCTCTCGGCGTACGCCAGCTGCAGCACGAACGACAGCGGCCCGAAGCAGAAGAACACCGCCGCCCAGAACCCGCTCGTCGCCCCGACGCGGGAGGCGACGACGCGGTAGAGCATCAGGGCGGCACCGGCACCGAAGCCGGCCGCGACCAGCACGCCCGCCGGCGCGAAGCCGAGGCCGGTGGCGGTCATCAGCACCCGCACCAGCAGCGGGTAGAGCGGGAGGAACGCCCACGGGTTCTGCTGCACGTCGCCGTCGGAATCGACCGGCAGCGTCGTCGGGTAGCCGTCCTCCGCGATCCGCCGGTAGTACGACGCGTCCCAGGTGGCGGAGAAGGTGAAGAACGTGGGATGGGACAGCGGGCTGCCGCCCACCCAATGCCCGGCCTGCTCGGCGACGAACAGCGCGAGCATGAGCATCGTGGTCAGCACGCGCGAGGCGGCGTACATCCCGAGGATCGCGACCCACCAGCGCACGTCGCGCCCGAAGAGCCGGATGCGCGCGGCATCGCCCTGCCGCGCGGCGTCGTCCGCCGGGCGGACGGAGTGTGTGGTGCCCGCCGTCATCGACACCGATGCTACCCCGGTGTCCCGCCCGTGGGACTCCCGCCGGATGTGTGCCGGGAGGCACCCGCGTCGCGCCACACGAACGGGTGCCTCCGGCGGTCGGGGGCGTGCTACTTGACGCTTCCGGCGGTCAGCCCGCCGACCAGTCGCTTCTCGATGAGGGCGAACAGGATCACCACAGGGATGACCGCGACGATGGACACGGCGAAGACGTACTGCCACGCCGCGTCGTACTGGCCGACGAACTTCGTCAGCGCCACCGAGAGCGGCTGGTTGGCGTCCGTGGAGAGGATCACCAGGCTCGCCGCGAACTCGTTCCAGGAGGCGACGAACGTGTAGATGATGGCCGTCACGATCCCCGGCCAGACCAGAGGGAGCTGCACCCGGAAGAGCACCGTCCACTTGCCGGCCCCGTCGAGCTGCGCCGCCTCGTCGACCTCCTTCGGCACCCCGGCGAAGAAGGTGTGCATGATCCACACCGCGAAGGCCAGGTTGAAGGCGGCGTTCACGAGGATCATCGCGAGCCAGGTGTCGTTGATCCCGAGCGCGACCATCTCTTTGAACAGACCGGTCGCGAGCACGGTCGGCTGGAGCATCTGCGTCACGATCACCAGGAACAGGAACACGCCGCGGCCGGGGAACCGGAACCGCGCCGTGTAGTACGCGGCGGGCACGCACACCACCAGCACGAGCACGGTCGCGAAGACCGAGATCACGATGGTCGAGATGAGGTTCAGCGGGAGCGGAGTCTCCGGCGTCGACCACATCGTGAGGTAGTTCTCCGGGTGCCACTGCGTCGGCAGGTAGGTCGGGGGCACCGCGAGGATGTTGTCCCTGCTCTTGAACGAGCCGACCAGCATGATCAGGTAGGGCGCGATGAAGACCAGCGCGATCACGATCCCGGCGATCACCTTGGCGACCGTGCGGCCGCCGGAACCGGAGGCGCGGGAACGGCGGCGGCGCGGCTCGGGCGCACCGGCGACGAGGGAGGGGGCCGGAGCGGTCACGAGACCTCCTTCATCGGCTTGACGATCCACAGGTAGAGGGCCACGACCACGAGCACGATCAGGAAGTTGATCACACTGAGCGCGCTGGAGAGGTCGATGCGCTGCTCGTTCTGGAGCAGCTTGAAGACGTAGGTCGTCGTGGTGTCCGCCTTGTAGCCGGGGATGGCGCCGGTCATCAGCTTCAGGATCGGCAGCGAGTTGAACACGTTGATGATGTTGATCAGGCTCGCGAGCGCGATCGCGGGACGGAGGTTCGGGAGCGTCACCGAGAAGTACGCGCGCGCCGCGCCTGCGCCGTCCACCCGCGCGGCCTCGAGCATGTCGCCCGGGATGCCGGCCAGCCCGGCGAGGATCGTGTAGGTGGTGAACGGCAGCGACACGAACACCGCGATCGCGATCGAGGAGAGGAACGCGGGCACCGGCTCCTTGGTGAAGCCGAACGGCTCGGCGAGCACGTGGATGTCCACCAGGAACTTATTGATGATCCCGTAGAACGGGTCGAGCCCGTAGACGAAGACGGTCGTGGTCATCACGACGCTGGCCGCCCACGGGACGATGATGGCCATCCGCACCCAGCGCCGGCCGGGGAAGTTCTTGTCGAGGAACTGCGCGAGGGCGAGCGAGATCACCACGGTGATCACGACGACGGAGACCACCCAGACGACGGTGTTGAGCAGGATGCCGGGGATCTCCGGGCGGGAGAGCACCGTGAGGTAGTTCTGCAGGCCGACCGATCCGTGGTCGACGCCGGCGACGGAGATCCGCCTGGTCGAGTTGAAGATCATGTAGCCGGCGGGGAACAGCACGACGCCGAAGATCAGGATGAGCGCGGGCAGCGTCCACGGGACGGCGTTCCACAGGGTCGTGGAGTTGCCGTGCCCCGCGCGCGGCGCCCCGCGACGGGGACGGCCGGTGGCCGCCCCCGTCGTGGTCGTTTCGATGGTCCGACTCATGCTGTGCGTTACTGCCCGGTGGCCTTCGCCTGGATGGACTTCAGCAGCGTGGACGGGTCGGCGCCCTGACCGAGCTGGCCGATCTGGCTCTGGATCGCGCCCTGAGCCGTCGCCCAGTTCGGGTTCGTGGACGGGTAGAACTTGGCGCTCGGCAGCAGGTCGAGGAACGGCTTGATGGTCTCGTCGGAGGCCATCTTGTCCGCGCCGGACTTGGTGGTGGGCAGGAAGCCCTCCTCCGTCACCCACTTGGAGTAGACGTCGGCCGAGTAGAAGTAGTCGAGGAACTTCTTGATCGACGCCTTCTTGTCCGTCTTGTTCTTGAACGCCATCAGGTGGTCGGCGACGCCGAGCGTGAAGGCGGAGCCGTCCTTGGTCGGGATCGGCGCGATGCCGTAGTTCAGCGACGGGTTCTTGTCCTTGATCTGGCCGACGATCGGCGGCAGGCCGATCTGCATGCCGATCTTGCCCTGGATGAAGACGTTCATCAGCGGCGTGCGGTTGGTCGAGCCGGGGTTCGCCTCGGTCAGGCCGTCCTTGATGATCTTCTGCATCTCGGTCGCGCCGACGACGTTCTCCGCGCTGTCGATCGTCAGCGTCTTCTCGTCGCCGTAACCGCCGCCCGCTCCGTAGAACCAGATCGCGGTCTCGGCCTGCGCCTCCTCGGAACCGAGCGGCATGCCGTAGGCGGTGACGCCGGCGTCCTTGAGCTTCTTGGCGTCGGCCTCGAACTCGGCCCAGGTCTTCGGCGGCTCGGTCAGGCCGGCCTTCTGGAACAGGTCCTTGTTGTAGAACAGCGCGCGGGCCGAGGCGATGAACGGCAGGCCGTACTGGGTGCCGTCGATGCTCGCGTTCTTGACGAACGCGGGCTGGAAGTCGTCGATGGTGCCCTGGGAGACGATGTCCTTCGCCGGGTAGAGCAGGTCGTCGGAGGCGAATCCGGCGAACGCGTCGATGTTCAGGATGTCGGGCTGCTTGCCCGCCTGCACGCGGGTCTTGATGACGTTGTTGATGTCGGTCCAGGACTCGACGTCCAGGTTGACCGTGATGCCGCTGTTCTTGGCCTCGAAGTCCTTGATGATCTGCTGCCACTCGGCCTTGGTGTTGTCGGAGTAGCTGGCCACCATCAGGTCGAGCGTCTGGGCCCCGCCTGTCGATCCGCCCGACCCGCCGCTGAACCCGCAGGAGGCGAGCGTCAGGGATGCGACCGCCGCGGTCGCGACGGCGGCCCCCCACCGCAGAGACTTCTTCATCGACTTTCCTCACTCTCGAAGGATCACGAACCGCCGCTGAAGATGGTGCTGTTCTGCGCGACGATGCGTAGCTGTTGATGCTTCGTGATTTGTTTCACACAAAAACAATCACTTGCACTCACTGGATGCTCGAATAATTGCGTATTGCGCGCGGTGCGTCAAGCAGTCGCCCGCGAATCGTTACCTGGGATTTACACGACGCCGCGGGATTCCGCGGGTCCCGGGGCAAAACGATTGAAGATGATCACTGGACACGGATATCGCTCATAAGCAATCATTGAGGTGACCACCGCGGACGAGATCGAGGAGTTGAGCAGTGACCGACGAATCCCGCACGGGCCCGGTGCCCGGCGGCCACATGGAGGACGAGCTCCGGTCGCAGCCGGACACCTGGGCGCGCGCCGCCGGCCTCACGGCCGAGCAGGCCCTGCTCCCCGCCGCCGGGGAGCGCATCGCCGTCGTCGGCTGCGGCACCTCGTGGTTCATGGCCCAGTCCTACGCGGCGGCGCGCGAGGCGGCCGACCAGGGCGTGACCGACGCGTTCGCGGCCTCCGAGGCGCTCGTCGGCGACGCGGCCTTCCGCGACCGCGGCTACGACGCCGTCGTCGCGATCACCCGCTCCGGGACCACCACCGAGGTCCTCGAACTGCTGGACGCGCTGCGCGCCTCCGGCGGCACGGCCCGCACGGTCGGCATCGTCGGCGACCCGGCGACTCCCCTGGTCGACCTGGTGGACGACGCGATCCTGCTCCCGTTCGCGGACGAGCGCTCGGTCGTGCAGACGCGCTTCGCGACGACGACGCTCGCGCTGGTGCGCGCGGCGCTGGGCGAGGACCTCGGGCCCGCGATCGAGCAGGCGCGCGCCGCCGTCGAGGAGGACATCGACGACGCGCTCGTCGGGGCCGACCAGTACACCTTCCTCGGCGCCGGCTGGACCGTCGGCCTGGCGCACGAGGCGGCGCTGAAGATGCGCGAGGCGTCGCAGTCCTGGACCGAGTCCTACCCGGCCAAGGAGTACCGCCACGGCCCGATCGCCATCGCGGCGCCCGGCCGGGTCACCTGGATGCTCGGCGCGGCTCCCGCCGGCCTCCCCGCGGAGGTCGCCGCGACCGGGGCGCGCTTCGAGGACGCCCCGATCGACGGGATGGCCGACCTCGTCCGTGCGCAGCGCGTCGCGCTCGCCCGCGCACGCCGGGCGGGGCTCGACCCCGATCGCCCGCGCACCCTCACCCGAGCTGTCATCCTGTCGTCGTGAACCCGCACGCCTCCCCCAGCGCCCCCGCGCCGCTCGGCGGCGGAGAGCCGGTCCTCGCATTCGACGTGGGCGGCACCGACATGAAGGCCGCGCTCATCGACGCCGACGGCGGCATCGTCGAGGTCGTCCGCCGGCCGACCCCGCTCGACGGCGAGCGCACCGGCGAGGCGGTGGTCGCCGCCGGCGCCGCGCTGGCCGCGCACTTCGCCGAGACGCATCCCGGCATCCGCCCCGCCGCCGCCGGACTGCTCGTGCCCGGCCACGTGGACGACGACACCGGCATCGGCGTCTTCGCGGAGAACCTGGGCTGGCAGGACTACCCCTTCCGCGACCGCGCCTCCGAGGCCCTCGGCGTCCCGGTCTCGTTCAGCCACGACGTCCGCGGCGCGGGCGAGGCCGAGTACCGGCTCGGCGCCGCAGCGCCGTACCGCGACGTCATCGTGCTGGCGATCGGCACCGGGATCGCCGGCGCGATCTTCGTCGACGGCCACCTGCACACCGGCGGCGGCATGGCCGGCGAGATCGGCCACTCGCGCGTGGCAGAGGGACCCGCCTGCGCGTGCGGCGGCCGCGGCTGCCTGGAGGCCGTCGCCTCCGCCGCCGCGATCGCCCGGCGCTACACCGCGCTCTCCGGCGTCCCCGTGCCCGGGGCGCGCGAGGTACTCGAGCGGGCCAAGGCCGGCGACCCGGGGGCCGCGGAGGTGTGGGAGAGCGCGCTGGACGCCCTCGCGCTCGGCCTTTCGCACACCGTCGCGCTGCTCGCACCCGAGGCGATCGTCATCGGCGGCGGCCTCTCGCAGGCGGGCGACGCGCTGTTCGTCCCGCTCGCCGAGAAGCTCGACGCCATCCTCACCTTTCACCGCCGCCCCGCGCTGCTGCCCGCCAGCATCGGCGAGAACGCCGGTGTCATCGGCGCGGCGCTGCGTGCCAGGGACCTGCTCGCCTCGACCGTCTCGGAGGACGCGTCATGATCCTGACCGTGACCCCCAACCCGGCCATCGACCTGACCTACCGCGTCGCCGCCCTGGAGCCGGGCGAGACCCACCGCGTGCGCGCCCCCGCGGCGC
Source organism: Leifsonia sp. (assembly GCF_051955155.1). NCBI lineage: Bacteria > Bacillati > Actinomycetota > Actinomycetes > Micrococcales > Microbacteriaceae > Leifsonia > Leifsonia sp. The sequence continues at coordinate 25,254 of NZ_JBQCGZ010000080.1, read as the reverse complement.
GTGCGGGCGGCAAGGGCCTCAACGTCGCGCGCGTGATCGCGCAGACCGGCGGTGCGGCGTTCGCGCTGACCACCGCGGGCGGCGCGTCCGGGCTGCGGCTCGCGCAGGACCTGGAGGCGGACGGCCTGCCGTCCGAGGTCGTCCCCGTGGCCGCCGCCACCCGCAGCAGCGTCGCGATCGTGGACGAGGCCGCCGGCGAGACGACGATCTTCAACGAGACCGGCGAGCCGCTCGGCACGAGCGAGTGGAAGGCGCTGCACGACGCCGCCGAGCGGCTCGCGATCCCCGCGGCGACCATCGTCGGCTCCGGCAGCCTGCCCCCCGAGGCGCCGGACGGCTTCTACGCGGAGCTCGTCGCCATCGCCCGCCGCCGCGGCGTCCCGAGCGTGATCGACGCGACCGGCAGGGCCCTGCTGCTCGCGGCGGAGGCCGGGGCGAGCGTGCTCAAGCCGAACCGCAGGGAGCTGGCGGACACGGTCGGCGGGGACGACCCGGTGACCGGGGCCCGCACGCTGCTCGACGCCGGCGCCGGGCTGGTGCTCGTCTCCCTCGGCGCCGACGGGATGCTCGCCGTCGCCCCCGGCGCCGAGCCGATCGCCGTCCGGCTGCCCGAACCGCTGAGCGGCAACGCGACCGGCGCGGGAGACGCCGCCGTCGCCGCCGTCGCGTCCCTGCTCGCCGCCGGGGTCGACGACCCCGAGCGCCTGCTGCGCCGCGCGACCGCCTGGTCGGCCGCGGCCGTCCTCGCCCCGCTCGCCGGCGAGCTCGACCCCGGCTACGCCGACCTCGAGTCCCGCCTCGTGACCGTCTGAGAACCGGAGCAGCCATGCCTCTCGTCCCGACGCTCGAACTGCTGCACGGAGCAGCACAGCGCCGCACCGGCCTCGCGGCGTTCAACGTCATCCACCTGGAGACGGCGGAGGCCATCGTCGCGGCGGCGGAGCAGACCCGGCTGCCGGTCGTGCTGCAGATCTCGCAGAACTGCGTCCGCTACCACGGCGGCCTCGAGCCGATCGCGCGCGCCACCGTCGCGCTCGCGTCCGACTCCTCGGCGCACGTCGCCGTGCACCTCGACCACGCCGAGGACGAGGAGCTGACGAGGCGCGCGATCGATCTGGGCTTCGGCTCGGTGATGTTCGACGGCTCGACGCTGCCGTACGAGGCGAATGTGGCGGCCACCGTCCGGGTCGTCGAGTACGCGCACGCCAACGAGGCGGCCGTGGAGGCGGAGCTCGGCGAGATCGGAGGCAAGGACGGCGCGCACGCGCCCGGGGTGCGCACCGACCCGGCCGAGGCCCGCCGGTTCGCGGCGGAGACGGGCGTCGACGCCCTGGCCGTCGCGGTCGGCAGCTCGCACGCGATGACCGAGCGGACCGCCGAGCTCGACCTCGGCCTGATCGCCGACCTGCGCAACGTCGTGCCTGTCCCGCTCGTGTTGCACGGCTCCAGCGGCGTTCCGGATGAGACGATCGAGGCGGCGATCCGCTCCGGCGTCACCAAGGTCAACGTCTCCACCCAGCTGAACCGATTCTTCACCGACGCGATCCGCGCCGTCCTGGCCGCGGATCCGGACGTGGTCGACTCCCGTCGGTACGTGCGGGAGGGGCGCGCCGCGGTGACGGCGGAGGCGGCACGCCTGATGACAGTGTTCGACGTCGCCGCACGAGCGGCGAGCGGAACGGAGACGGCACGAGGATGAACAGAACGGAACGGCTGAACGCGGTCCTCGACCTGCTGGCCGAGGACGGCCAGATCGAGGTCGAGGACATCGTGGCGAAGCTCGATGTCTCGGCGGCGACCGCCCGGCGCGACCTCGACGCGCTCGCCTCCCAGCAGCTGCTGACCAGGACCCGCGGCGGGGCGGTCGGCCAGTCCGTCGCCTACGACCTGCCGATCCGCTACAAGCGCGAGCAGCACACGCCGCAGAAGCTGCGGATCGCGCAGGCGGCGAGCGCGCTCGTGCCCAGGGGCGCCGTCGTCGGGCTGTGCGGTGGCACGACGAGCACGGCCGTCGCGACCGTCCTCGGTTCGCGCCCGGACCTGATGGAGCCGTCGCCGCACCCCAACCTGACCGTCGTGACCAACGCGATCAACATCGCCGCGCAGCTGGTGATGCGGCCGCAGATCAAGACGGTGGTCACCGGGGGCGTCGTGCACGCGCGCTCCTACGAGCTGGTCGGCCCGTACAGCGACGTCGTGCTCGAGAAGATCACGATGGACATCGCCTTCATCGGCGTGAACGGGATCGACCCGATCGTCGGCGCCACCGTGCACGACGAGGGCGAGGCGAGCGTGAACTCGCTGATGGCGCGCCGGGCCACCCGCGCCGTCGTCGTCGCCGACTCGAGCAAGATCGGCCGCACGGCGTTCGCGACGCTCGGCGGCCCGAAGGTGCTGACCACCCTCATCACCGACGACGGCATCACCGACGAGCAGCGTGCGGCGTTCGTCGAGCACGGCATCGACGTCATCGTCGCGTAGGTTGGTGCAGATGAGTGCGCATGTGATCCATTCCGCCCGTCTGGTCGCCGGCGACCGCGTCGTGCACGGCGGCTGGGTCCGCTTCGAGGGCGACCGGGTCGCGGAGACCGGCGCTGGTGACGACTGGCGGGCGAGCGTCGCCGGCGACCAGGACGCCGTCGTCACCGACGCGGACGGCGGCTGGCTGACGCCGGGTTTCGTCGACATCCACACGCACGGCGGGGGCGGGACGGCGTTCGACGACGGCGACGACGCCATCAGAACGGCCGCCGACCTGCACCAGCGGCACGGAACGACGCGCTTCGTCGTCTCGCTCGTCACCGCGCCGGTCGAGGTGCTCGCCCGGCGCGTCGCCGGCGTCGCGGCACTCGCGGCGACCGACCCGCGCATCCTCGGCTCGCACCTGGAGGGCCCGTTCCTCGACGTCGCGCACAAGGGCGCCCACGACCCAGCACTGCTGCGCTCCGCCGAGCCGTCCGACATCGACCTGCTGCTGGATGCGGCGGGCGGCACGCTGCGGCAGATCACGCTGGCGCCCGAGCTGCCCGGCGGCCTGGACGCGGTGCGCGCGTTCCACGCGGCCGGCGTCGCGGTCGCGGTCGGGCACACGGCGGCCGACTACGACCAGACGCTCGCCGCCTTCGACGCGGGCGCGAGCATCCTCACGCACGCCTTCAACGGCATGGACGGCATCCACCACCGCGCCCCCGGTCCCGTCGCCGCGGCCACCCGGACCGCGGGCGTGACCATCGAGGTCATCAACGACGGCGCGCACGTGCACCCCGAGGTCGTCCGGATCGCGTTCGCGTCGGCGCCCGGCCGCATCGCGCTGATCACCGACGCGATGGCCGCGGCGGGATCGGCCGACGGCGACTACGTGCTCGGCTCGCTGGCCGTCGAGGTGCGCGACGGCGTGGCCCGGCTGGCGGGCGGCGGCTCCATCGCCGGCTCGACCCTCACGCTCGACTCCGCCCTGCGGCGCGCGGTGACCGAGGTGGGAGTGAGTGTTCCGGAGGCGGTGACAGCGCTGACGGCGACCCCGGCGGCGGCGATCGGCCGCGGCGCCGACCTCGGCTCGCTCGCGCCCGGCTACGCCGCGGACGCCGTGCTGCTGGACGAGGACTTCCGGGTGCTGCAGGTGTGGCGGGACGGCGTCCCGCTGCCGCGCTGACGCGACGGCCGACGAGCGGGGCCGGGCCCATGATCACGGACCCGGCCGCTCGTCCTCCCCGCGGTGACAGACGTTCGGGTCGTCGATCACCGGCGCGACTTCCGCCCCTTTCGGCACTGTCGCGACACAGGGGAGACGCGTGGCCCAGCCATCCATGACGCGATTCGCGGAAGATTTCTCTGCGGACCCCATCGGTCCGCTCGACCCGCGGAACTACGGCACACTGGAGGGGTGCATCCCGCCCAGCAGCGCCCCGAGACCGAGCTGTCCGACACCGAACTCGTCGAGCTCACCAGGGGCGGCGACCGCGACGCGTACGCGGAGCTGTGGAGGCGGCACGCACGCGCCGGGCTCACGGTCGCGCGCTCGCTGACGTCCGCCTTCGACGCCGACGACCTGATCGCGGAGTCGTACGCGAAGATCTACGCGGCGATCGGACGGGGCAACGGACCGACGAGCTCGTTCCGGGCCTATCTGTTCACGACGGTCCGCAGCGTCGCGGCCTCCTGGGGCCGCGCGCGGCGCGAGACACCGATCGAGGACATCGAGGCGGTGGAGGACCCGGCGTTCGGCGAGGCCGCGACGATGGACGCGCTGGACCGCTCGCTCACCGCGCAGGCGTTCCGCTCGCTGCCGTCCCGCTGGCAGGAGGTGCTCTGGTACTGCGAGGTGGAGGCGATGAAGCCCGCCGAGGTGGCGCCGCTGCTCGGGATGTCAGCGAACGCCGTCGCCGCGCTCGCCTACCGCGCGCGGGAGGGCCTTCGCCAGGCCTGGGTGCAGGCGCACCTGGCGTCGGTGCCAGAGGACTCGGAGTGCCGCTGGACGACGGAGCGGCTCGGCGCGCACGCGCGCGGCGGGCTCTCCAAGCGGGACACGGCCAAGGTCGAGGCGCACCTGGCGGGCTGCGCGCGCTGCACCGTCGTCGCCGCGGAGGCGCACGAGGTGGGCAGCAGGCTCGCGCTGGTGCTGCTCCCGCTCACGGTCGGGGTCGGGGCGACCGCCGCGTACACCGCGTGGATCCAGAGCGGGGCGAACGCCGTCCCATACGCGCTCGGGTCGGCGGGGGCGGCGCTGCCGGCGACGGCCGTCCCGGCGTCCGCGGTCGCCGCGTCGGCCGGGGCCGCGGGGACGACGACGGGCGGGACGGGAGGCGGCGCTGCCGGAGGCGGCGGCTCGGCAGGGACGGTCGCGGGGATCGCCGCGGCCGGCGTCCTCGTCGCCGCCGCGATCGCGGGCGCCCTCGTCCTCGGCCCGCAGCTCTTCGGCGGCCCGGTGGCCGCGGAGACCTCGGCCAGGACCCCGGCCGCCTCCGTGCCGCAGCCGTCCGCTCCGGAGCCCGCAGCGCCGCCGCCTCCCGCGGTCCTGCTCCCGCCGCCGGCGGGAGCGCCGCAGCAGCCCGTGCCGGTCGCCGCCCCGGCCGTCCCGCCGCCCGCGGCCACGCCCGCTCCCCCGGCGACGCCCGCGACCCCCGCGCCCGCCCCCACGACCCCGTCGACCCCGACACCCCCGGCCCCGCCCGCGCCCGCCGCTCCCGTGCTGCTCGCACCCGCGGCCGGGACGACGACCGCGGCGCTGACGATCGACGCGGCGGGCACCGGCCGCCCGGGAGCGACGGTGACCATCGCCGCCGTCGCCACGCGCCTGGTGTCCGCCCGGGTGGGAGCGGACGGGTCATGGTCCGCCGCCGTCCCGATCGACGGGCTCGGCGACGGCGCCTGGACACTGTCGGTCGTGCAGTCGGCCGGCGGCCGGACCTCCACGGCGGCGACCGTGCGGTTCGTGATCGACAGGACGGCGCTCCCTCCCGTGCTGACCGCGGTCGACACCGGCGACGGCGCGGACACCGGCCTGCTCGCGCCGATCGTGAGCGGGACGGCCGAGCCGGGCGCGACCGTCCAGGTCCTCGACGGGGGCGCGGTCCAGGCGACGGTGACCGCCGACGCGGACGGCCGCTGGGCCACCGGCCAGCTCACCGGAGTGCGGCCCTCGTTCTCGCTCTCCGCGCGGCAGACCGATCCCCTCGGCAACGTGTCGGGGCTCAGCACGTCCGTCGCGGGCAGCGTCCAGGTCCCGACCGCGTCCGCCCAGGTGACGGGGACCGCCATCGCGCTCACCGTCACCGGTCTCCCCGGCCGCACGGTGCTCGTGATCGCCGACGGCGCCGAGACCGGATACCGCCTCGACCTCGGGCCGGACGGCGGCACGACCGGCTACTACCAGTGGACGGCGCCCGGCGACCACCGGATCGGCGCTGCCTACACCTCCGGCGAGCGCCGCGGCCTCGTGGCCGACGTGCCGATCACGATCGGCTGACGAGGCCGCTCGCGCTCCACGCGGTCGCCGAGACCTCGAACGGGCCGGCGGGCAGGCGCTCGCGGCACAGCGCGCGCACCCGCTCCCTGTCGTCGCCGGACAGCGCGGCGAGCTGCCGTCCGGCCGGCGAGACACCGAGCGTGTACGGCTCCCACCAGTCGTCGAAGCCCGCGTAGCGAATCCGCACGGTCAGCTCGGTCTCGCGGACGTCGGCGCAGCCTGCTTCTTCCAGCAGCGCGGCGAGGTCGCCTCCGCGCGCGCCCACCCGATCCGTCTCGTCGTCCACGCCCTCGACGACGTCGGCCAGCGCGCCGAAGAACAGACTCTGCGGCGCTCGGCCGCCGGCGAAGTCCCACACGCACGCGGCGACGGTGCCGCCGGGGACCGCCACCCGTGCGAGCTCGCGGACGCCCTGCCGCGGGTCGGCCATGAAGTGCACGACGAGCGCGGCGAGTGCCGCATCGAACGTCCCATCGGGGAACGGCAGCGCCTCCGCCGCCCCCACCCTGGCGTCCACGCCGGGCAGCCGGGCGTGCAGCGCGGCGACGAACGCCTCGGCCGGATCGACGGCGGCGACGGCGCTCGCGCCGTAGCGCGCGGCAAGGACCGCGGTCAGGGCGCCCGGCCCGCTCCCGACGTCCAGCACGCGTCCGGCGTACGGCAGACCACCGTCCGGCAGGCCGGCGCTGTCGGCGAACAGCGCGGCGAGCGGCGTGGAGTACCTGCCCATGAAGCTGTCATAGGAGGCGGCGGCGACATCGTCGAACGACACGCGCGCATCCTACGCGCGTGCGATGCTCCGCGCGCTGTCCTCGATCTCGATCAGGGGCGCGTACAGCGCCATCGCGTCCAGGGCGCGCTGGTGGTCGGCATCGCTGAGCCCGGCGCAGGCGTCGGCGGCGACCCGCACGCGCACGCCGGCGTCCGCCGCGGCGAGCGCCGTGGAGAGCACGCAGCAGTCGGTGGAGACGCCGGTCAGGACGATCTCGTCCGCGTCGCCGATCGCCTCCCGGAGCGCCGGCCCCCATTTGCCGAAGGTGGGAGCGGAGACCACGGGATGCCCGGTGTCGCGGAAGGCGAGCACCTGGTCGTAGATCGGGTCGTCGGCGGGGACGAGCGCGAACGGCCACTGCTCGTAGTACGGACCCCAGGCGCCCTGCGGCTGCTCGGGGGCGACGAACCGGGTGAACACGACCCGGTCCCCGAACGCCGGCAGCATCCCTGCGATCACGGCCTCGGCCTCGGCGAACCGCGGCGTGAACCACGGGCTCGCCGGGTCGCCGAACACCTGCTGCATGTCGATGACGACCAGCACGGGAGCGGTCATCGCTGCTCCTGCCTGCGGATCGCGGAGCGGCCGAACAGCAGCGTCCCCAGGAACCCGATCACCAGGGCCACCAGGACCCCGAGGTTGGCGTACGCCCAGTCGCCCTGCACCCCGCCGAGCGGGCCGAGCAGGTAGCCCTGCCAGCTCAGCCAGGACGCCGCCGTGTTCGTCACCAGCCCCCAGCCGATCGCCGTGCCGATCACGATGAGCGCGATCGGCAGCCAGCGTACCGCGCCGTACCGCCCGCGCCGGTCGTAGAGCTCGGCCTCCGCGTAGTCCCTGCGGCGCAGCGCGATGTCCGCGACGAAGATGCCGCACCAGGCGGCGATCGGCACGCCGAGCGTGATGAGGAAGCCCTGGAACGGTCCGAGGAAGTCGTTCGCGAAGAACACGACGTAGATGGCGCCCGCGGTCATGATGATCCCGTCGATCCCGGCCGCCACGAACCGCGGAACCCGGACGCCGACGCTGAGCAGCGCGAGCCCGGACGAGTAGATGTCCAGCACGGCCCCGCCGACCAGGCCGAGCACGGCGACGATCACGAACGGCACCAGGAACCAGGTGGGCAGCAGCGACGCGAGCGCTCCGATCGGGTCGGCGGCGATCGCGGTCGACAGCTTCTCGGACGAGCCGGCGAGCAGGATCCCGAACACCAGCAGGATGACCGGCGCAAGCGACGAGCCGAACGTCGTCCAGCCGACGACGCCGGCCGAGCGCGTGCTGCGCGGCAGGTAGCGGGAGTAGTCAGCGGCCGCGTTCACCCAGCCCAGACCGAAACCGGTGAGCATGAAGACGAACCCGCCGACAACGTGCGGGACGTCGCCCGCCGGCAGCGCGGCGACGGCGCCGATGTCGATGTGGCCGAGCACGAGCAGGATGTAGACGACCGTGAGCACGCCGGTCACGATCGTGATCACCATCTGCATCCGCATGATCAGGTGGAAGCCGATCACACCTCCCGCGATCACGAGCGCGACCACCACGATCAGCGCGACGAGCTTGGTCGCAACACCGCCCTCCCAGCCGAGCTGGGTGAACACCGTCGCCGTCGCGAGCGCGGCGAGCGCGGTGAGCACGGTCTCCCAGCCGACCGTCAGCAGCCAGGAGAGGAACGAGGGGACCCGGTTGCCCTCCACGCCGAACACCGCCCGGCTGAGCACCATCGTCGGGGCCGAGCCGCGCGTGCCGGCCAGCGCGCTGATCCCGCAGAGCAGGAACGAGGCGCCGATGCCGATGATGCCGCCGATGGTCGCCTGCCAGAACGAGATGCCGAAGCCGAGCAGGAACGATCCGTAGCTCAGGCCGAACACCGAGACGTTGGCGCCGAACCACGGCCAGAACAGGTCGCGCGCCCTGCCCTTCCGCTCGCTCTCGTGGATCGTGTTGAGCCCGTTCAGCTCCACGCCGAACGCGCCCGCCGCGGCCGGTGCTCTATCCGGCGCGTCCTCACCTGTGCTGGTCATGAACCCGATCCAAGTGCACGCGCGAACACCGGTCAAGCGCGGCGCGGCCGGTGCCGCGCCTCCCGCTACCCTTGACGGGTGGATTCCTCCGTCTCGACCCCCCAGACCCGCCCGAACCACTGGGTGCTGACCTTCAGCTGCGCGGACCGTCCCGGCATCGTGCACGCGGTCAGCGGCGCGATCGTCGCCGCGCGCGGCAACATCACCGAGAGCCAGCAGTTCGCCAGCACGGACACCGGCCGGTTCTTCATGCGCCTGCAGGTGGAGTCGGAGGCCGACCGCGCGGAGTTCGAGCGCGCGCTCGCCCCGGTCGTCGCGCAGTTCGACATGTCGCACCGCGTGGACAATGTCGGCCGCCCGCTGCGCACCCTCGTCCTGGTCTCCACCGCCGCGCACTGCCTCAACGACCTGCTGTTCCGCCAGCGCGGCGGCCAGCTGCCGGTGGAGATCCCGCTCGTGCTCTCCAACCACGGAACGCTGCGCGACCTCGCCGGCTTCTACGGCATCCCATTCGAGTCCCGCCCGGTGACCGATCCCGCGTCGAAGGCGGCGTTCGAGGCGCGCATCCTGGAGGCGGTCGAGGAGCACGACATCGAACTGGTCGTGCTCGCCCGCTACATGCAGATCCTCTCCCCCGAGCTGTGCGAGAAGCTCGCGGGCAGGGCGATCAACATCCACCACTCGTTCCTGCCCGGCTTCAAGGGCGCGAACCCGTACCGCCAGGCGCACGCCCGCGGGGTGAAGCTCATCGGCGCGACCGCCCACTTCGTCACCAGCGACCTGGACGAGGGCCCGATCATCGAGCAGAACGTGGTGCGGGTGGACCACACCCGCAGCGTCAGCGAGCTGGTCTCGATCGGCCAGGACGAGGAGAGCCGCACGCTCACCCAGGCGGTGAAGTGGTTCGCCGAGGACCGGGTGCTGCTGGACGGGGCGCGGACGATCATCTTCCGGTGATGCCCCGCCGGTAGACTGGCCGGGTGAGTTCAGCGCAAGACCAGCAGACGCCCTTCCGGATCGGGCCGAACGACATCCTCCGGTTCGTGCTGGAGCTGTTCGCCATCGTCTCGCTCTGCATCTGGGGCTTCGTGGTCTGGCCGCTGCCCTGGAACATCGTGATCGGCATCGGCGCTCCGGTCATCGCGATCCTGCTCTGGGCGCTGTTCCGGTCGCCGAAGGCGGTGCTCCGGGTCGACCCGTTCGTGAAGGCGATCGTCGAGATCGTGGTCATGGGCGCCGCGGCGTTCGCGTGGTGGGACCTCGGGCAGCCGATCGTCGCCGTCGTCTTCGCCGTGATCGCCACCGTCTCCGGCATCATCAACGGCCGGCGCGAGTTCGCATGAGCGGCGTCGTCGTCCACAACGCCCGCAAGGTGGATGCGGACGGGCTGGTCGACGAGTTCTGGCTGGTCGCCGAGGACGGCAGGATCGTCGCGACCGGGACCGGCATCGGCTGGCGCGAGGCCGCGCAGGCGCCCGGCCGCGAGGTCGTCGACGCGCACGGGCACTGGCTGACGCCCGGATTCATCGACCTGCACTGCCACGGCGGCGGCGGTCACCCCTACGACGACGGCCCCGACCAGATGCTGGCCGCTCTCGCCACCCACCGCGCCCACGGAACCACCCGTGCGCTGGTGTCCCACGTCGCGAACCCGCTCGCCTCCCTCCGCGAGAGCCTCGGCGTCGTCGCCGACCTCGCGGCCGTCGACCCGCTCATCCTCGGCTCCCACCTGGAGGGCCCATTCCTGGCGCCGGAGCGGCGCGGCGCGCACGACGCCGCCTTCCTGCGCGAGCCGGGGCCGGAGATGGTGGAGGAGCTGATCGGCGCCGCGCGCGGCACCCTGCGCACGACGACCATCGCGCCCGAGCTGCCGAACGCGCTGGAGTCCATCGGCGTGCTCATCGAGGCCGGCGTCGTCGTCGGGATCGGCCACACGGCCGCCGACTACGACCAGGCGGCACGCGCGTTCGAGGTGGGCGCGCGGCTGCTGGTGCACGCCTTCAACGCCATGAATGGCATCCACCACCGCGCGCCCGGACCGGTGATGGCGGCGATCGAGAACCCCGAGGTGACGCTCGAGCTGATCCTGGACGGCCTGCACGTGCATCCCTCGGTCGCCGGTCTGCTGTTCCGGGAGGCTCCCGGCCGGGTCGCACTGGTCACGGACGCGATGGCCGCGGCCGGGGCGACCGACGGCTACTACCGCCTCGGCGGCCTGAACGTGACGGTGAAGGACGGTCTTGCCGTCCTCTCCGGGACCTCGACCATCGCCGGCTCGACGCTCACGCAGGACGTGGCGCTCCGGAACGCGATCACGCTGGTCGGGCTGGATCCGGTGCCCGCGGTGACCGCGCTCACCCTGGCGCCCGCGCGCGTCCTCGGCGAGGACCACCGCCTCGGCCGGCTGCACACCGGCTACGCGGCCGACGCGGTGCTGCTCGACCACGAGTGGCGCGTGCAGCGGGTCCTGGCCGACGGCCGCTTCCTGGCCTGACGTCGGAAACGGAGGACATCCGCACGCTCGCGCGCCGGATCTCCTCCCTTCCTCGCGTTTCGGCCGCCTCGGCAGCTCGCATCCTCCTTTCCGCTCGCCCGCAGGAACGGAGGAGATCCGGCCGGAAATCTCGCGGAGAACCGGAAAGGGAGGACTTCCGCGCCGAATACGGCCGGAAACCCTCCCTTTCGCGCGTGACGGAACGGGCGCGCTACAGCTTCTGCCAGGCCGGCTTGTGGGCGTAGGCGTAGCGGTAGTAGTCGATGTTCTTCAGCTGCGACGCGGCCGCCTCGTCCACGAGCACCGTCACGTGCGGGTGCAGCTGGATGGCCGAGCCCGGGTTGGAGGCCGACACCGGTCCCTCCACGGCCCCGGCCAGCGCCTCCGCCTTGCCCTCGCCGAACGCGAGCAGCAGCAGGTGCCGCGCGCGCAGGATGGTCGAGAGGCCCTGCGTGATGCAGTGCATGGGCACGTCGTCCTCGCTGTCGAAGAAGCGCGCGTTGTCCTTGCGGGTCTGCTCGGTGAGCGTCTTGACGCGCGTGATCGACGCGAACGACGAGCCGGGCTCGTTGAAGCCGATGTGGCCGTCGGTGCCGATGCCGAGGATCTGCACGTCGACGCCGCCGGACTCCGCGATCGCCTTCTCGTAGTCCGCTCCGGCGTGCTCGATGGTCTCGCGCGCGCCGTTCGGCGTGTGGATGAGCGAGGGCGTGAGGCCGAGCGGCTCCACCACCTCGCGGCTGATCACCGAGCGATAGGACTCCGGGTGCCCGGCGGGCAGGCCGACGTACTCGTCGAGCGCGTAGCCGCGGACGTGCGAGACGTCGATGCCGCGCTCGGTCACGCGGCGCGCCAGCGCGCGGTACACCGGCAGCGGGGTGGAGCCGGTCGCCAGTCCCAGGACCGCGTCCGGCTTGGCCGCGATCAGGTCCAGGATCGCCTCTGCCGCGAGCTCGCCCGCCGCCTCCTTGTCCGCGACGACGACGACTTCAGCCATGTGCTCCTCCAACGAGTGCCGCTCCGAGCGCGGCGACGGGTGTGCCTTCGGGGACGAGGCGCACCCGCCGGGACAGCGCGAGCGAGGCGAGGAACGGGGATGTCCGCGCCCAGCCGTCGAGCACCTCGTGGACATCGCAGAGCAGCCGGTCCCCGAGGTGCCGGAGACCGCCGCCGATCACGACGGCGTCGACGTCGACCGTCAGCACGAGGACCCGCACCGCTGCGGCGATGCCCTCGGCCAGCCTAGCGGTGATCGCCCTCGCCTCGCGGTCGCCTTCCGCCGCCGCGGCGAACACGGCGCGCACCGGGAGGGGGTCGTCCGTCGGCCACTGCCTGGCGATCCCGGAACCGCTCGCCACCGTCTCCAGGCAGCCGCGCTGGCCGCACGCGCACGGCGCCCCTGCGGGATCGACGGGCAGGTGCCCGATCTCCCCGGCGATGCCCGTCGCGCCGCGCCACAGCCGGCCGTCCACGACGATGCCCGCCGCCATCCCGGTGCCGAGGTTGAGGTACGCCATCGTCCCGTGCATCCCCAGCAGGTGGTAGGCGCCGAGCGCCGCCGCCTTCACGTCGTTCTCCACGCGGACGCCGACGCCCAGCCGGCCGGCGAGCTCGCCGCCGAGGGCCAGGCGCTCCACGCCCAGGTTGACCGCGTGCGCGACGTGGCCGGAGGCGTTGTCCACCATGCCGGGGATGCCGATGCCGATCGAGTCGAAGCCGGCGGCGGGCAGGCCGGTCAGCTCGCCGATGCGGGCGACGGCGGTCACCGCCGTCTCCACGACGGCCGCGTGACCGAAGCCGGTGGCGAGACGGACCCGCTGCGCGAGCGCGCCCGCCTCGTCGACGGCGACCGCGTCGGTCTTGGTGCCGCCGATGTCGATGCCGAGTCTCACGCGCCGCGCTCCAGCAGTCTCAGCAGCGCGTGGCCGACCAGCCGGGAGGCGCCGAACGTCGCGATGTCGGCGTAGCGCCTGTCCTCGCTCGGCCAGCCCATGTCCACCACAAGGACGCTGTCGCGTTCCGCGCGCAGCCGGTCGATGGCCTCGCGCGCGAAGGCGTGCCGGTGGTTGTCCTTGCCGATCACCAGCACCGGCGACTGCGCGGCGAGGACGAGATCGGGATGGTCGCCCTCGGTGAAGACGACCGCAGGGTTCGCGGTGAACGCCACCGCCTCCGGTGCGGCGGGATCCGCCGCCGCGGCCGCGAACGGGCCCCAGGGCGCCGACCCGACCGCGATGTTCGCGACGGTGTCGATGCGGACCACCGAGGACCGTCCGCGGTGCGCGCTCAGCCACTCCGCCGCGTCCGCGGACACGTCGAAGGCGCCGAGCACGCGCTCGATGTCGGCGGGGTCGATGCCGCCCGGCACGTCCGGGCCGGCGGCCGCGGTGGCGGCGTCGTCGGCCTTCCTGTCGTCGCGAAGTCCGGCGGCGAGCCCTCGGACGCGCTCGGCGGCCTCCGCCACCCGCTCCCGGCCGAGCCGGCCGGCGGCGATCGCCGCGAGCACGGCGCCCTCGATCGCCTCCAGCTGCTCGTCGGTGTTCTCGGTGCCGATGCAGAGCAGGTCGCAGCCGGCGGCGATGGCCAGCACGGCCGCCTCCGGGATGCCCCGCTCGCCGCTCGCGCCGTACATGTCGAGCGCATCGGTCACCACGAGCCCGTCGAAGCCGAGCTCGCCGCGCAGGACGCCCTCCACGATCCTCCGGCTGAACGTGGCCGGCAGCTCGGGGTCGATGCGCGGCAGCAGGATGTGCGACGTCATCACCGTGCGCGTCCCCGCCTCGATCGCCGCGCGGAACGGCTCCAGCTCGCGCTCGCGCAGCCGCGCGGCGTCCAGATCGACGACCGGCAGCTCCAGGTGCGAGTCCGCCCCCGCGTCGCCGTGGCCGGGGAAGTGCTTGGCGCACGCCGCGACGCCGGCGGACTGGAGGCCGCGCGTCCACGCGGCGCTCTGCTCGGCGACGACGTCCGGCGTGGAGCCGAAGCTGCGGACGCCGATCACCGGGTTCTCGGCGTTCGAGTTGATGTCGGCGTCCGGTGCGAAGTCGAGGTTCACGCCGACCGCCCGCAGTTCGCGCCCGACCCGGCGCGCGACGGACTCCGTGTACTCGGGGTCCGCCAGCCGGCCGAGCACCGCGTTGCCGGGATACGGCGATCCACTCTCGTAGTAGAGCCGGGTGACGTCGCCGCCCTCCTCGTCGATCGCGATGACGGCGTCCGGGTTCGCCGCGCGGATCGCGTCCGTGAGCGCACGCAGCTGCTGCACGGAGACGATGTTCTGGCCGAAGACGCAGACCCCGCCGAGGCCCCCGCGCAGCCGCTCCTCCAGCCAGCCGGGCAGCGTCGTTCCGACGAAGCCGGGGAGGAGGGTCGCGGCGATGCGCCGGCGGAGCCCGGTGTCGGTCAGGGTTTCCTCGGTGACCGACGCGCCGCTCACCCCTTGACCGCCCCGCTGACCAGGCCGCTGGTCATCCGCCCCTGCACGATGAGGAAGAAGATGATCACGGGCACGGCGACGAGTGTCGATGCCGCCATCACCTGGCCCCAGTCCGTCGCGCGCGACGCGGACTGCTGGATGAAGCCGCGCAGCCACAGCGGGAGCGTCTGGCTGCTGTTCTCCTGCAGGATGACCAGGGCGACGGTGAACTCGTTCCAGGCCTGCAGGAACGCGTACACGCCGGAGGCGACCAGGCCGGGCGCGAGCAGCGGGAAGGTGATCCGCAGGAACGCCTGCGTGCGGCTGAGCCCGTCCACCATCGCCGCCTCCTCGAGGTCGGCCGGGATGCCGGCGACGAAGCCGCGCAGCATCCAGATCGTGAACGGCACGACGGCCGCGATGTAGATGATGCTGACGCCGAGGACCGTGTTGAGCAGCCCGAGCGAGCCCATCAGCTTGTACTGGGCGATGAACAGCCCCTCCGCCGGCAGCATCTGGATGAGCAGCACCGCGAGCACGAACGACTTGCGGCCCCGGAACTTGAACCGGCTGATCGCCAGCGCCGCGAGGAACGCGAAGCCGAGGCAGAACACGACGGTGATCAGCGCGACGACCAGGCTCATCCCGAGCGCGGGGAAGAAGGTCCCGCCGCCGATCACGGCCGCGAAGTTGTCGAACGAGCCGCCGAACGGCAGCCAGGTCGGGGTGGTGCTCTGCAGCACGACGTTGGGCAGCAGGGACGAGTTGAGCATCCAGTAGACGGGGAAGACCCAGATCAGCCCGAGAACGACGGCGAGCACGCCGAGCAGGATCCGGCCGGGCCGGACCTTCTGCCTCAGCTTCCGGCCGGTGCCGCCGGTCCCGGTCCCGGTGGCCTGTGCGGTGGCGGTCACGATTCGTCCTCCTTGAGCAGCGAACGCACGTAGAACCAGCTGAGGGCGATGGTCAGGATGAGCACGAACACCGAGACGGCGCTGGCCATCGCGAAGTCGCTCGATCCGACGCCGAGCTGGTAGATGTAGGTGCCGAGCAGGTTGGTCTCGCTCGCGATGGAGCCCTTGTCCTGCAGCAGCTTGATCTGGGTGAACACCCGCAGGTCCCAGATGATCTGGAGCAGCAGCACGATGCCGAGCACCGGCCGGATCATCGGCAGGATGATGTGGCGCAGCCGCTGGAAGCCCTTCGCCCCGTCCATCTGGGCCGCCTCCAGCACCTCGCTGGAGACCTGGGTGAGACCGGCGTAGACCGAGAAGGCCACGAACGGGACGCTCATCCACACCACGATGACCATGGCGACGAAGAAGAAGGAGAGCGGGTTCTGCAGCCAGTTGTGGTTCTGGAAGTCCAGGCCCATCGAGGTGAGCACGGAGTTGACGATGCCGCGGCGCCAGTCGAACAGCCAGTTCCACACGGTCATGGCGGCGACGACGGGCATGGCCCAGGCCAGCAGCAGGGCGATCTGCAGGAAGATCCTGGCGAACCTCCCGACCCCGCTCATCAGCAGGGCGAGCCCGACGCCGATGATCACGGTCACCGCAGCGGTGACCAGGCAGAAGGCGATGGACCGCGCGACGACGATCCACATGTAGGAGTCGGAGAACAGCTGGATGTAGTTGTCGAACCACACGAACGGCGCCGGCTGGCCGAACTGCTGCGCGAGTCCGAAGTGCTGCATCGAGGTGATCAGCTGCCAGAGGATCGGGTAGCCGAGCGCGAGCAGCAGGATGAGGATGGCGGGCAGCAGCAGGACGTATGGCGCGATCGGGCGTCTGCGGGCGCGGGGAGCTCCCTGCGTCTTCGGGCTACGCGGGGCGGCGGGTGCACTCACGTGCTCCTTCGTCGCGGTCACGGCGGTCCTCCTTCCGGTGTTTCGTCAGTCTGGTGGCAGGGGCGAGGGCGCGGAAGAGGCTTCCGCGCCCTCGCCTGACTGCCGCGGGGCGGGGCTGGATCAGCCGTTCTTCTCGTTGAGGAGAGCGTTGATCTTGGTGTCGTACTCCTGGGCGAGGCCCTTGAGGTCGGACGAGTCGCGGATCTTGGAGAAGAACTCCTCCATCACGTTCGCCGCCTCGACCTTGGCCCAGCCCGGAGCGGCCGGGGTGAGCTTCGAGTTGGAGGCCGACTCGATGAGCGCCTTCGCGAACTGGTCGTCGCCGAGCGAGGACACGTAGTCCTTGTTCGCCGGGCCCAGGCCGTTCTTGCCGAGCATCTCCTGGTACTCCTTCGAGAACATGATCTTCAGGAGGGTCTTGGCCAGGCCCGGGTTCTTGGACTTGGCCGAGATGCCGATGTTCGAGCCGCCCGCGAAGACCGGGGCCGGCTTGCCGTCGTTACCCGGCAGCACGTAGGTGCCGAAGGTGGCGTCGTTCCAGGTGCGGACGGCCTTGCCGTCCTTGGTCGACAGGTCGCCGATGGACCAGTGCGCCCAGCCCGGGGCCATGATCGTGGCGGCGGCGAGCGAGGTGTCACCCGTCTTGTTGCCGTCGGCGTCCGTGGTCTGGTCGCTGTCGTTCAGGTAGATGTACTGGTTGGAGTCCTTGGCGTCGTTCGGCGCCTTGGACGCGTTCTTGTAGATGTCCTGCAGCTGCTGCAGACCCTTCTGCGACTCGGCGGAGTCGAGGGTGGCGACCCACTTGTCGCCCTCCTTCTTCGCGATGTCCCCGCCGTTGGCGAAGATCCACGAGATGCCGTCGCGCCAGTCCTGGCCGCCGAGGAAGAAGCCGGAGAAGTTGTCGATCTTCTTCGGGTTCTTGGCCGTGATGTCGGCCACGGTGGTGTTGAACTGGTCGAGGGTGGTCGGGACGGTCGCCCCGGCTGCCGCGTAGACGTCCTTGCGGTAGAACATGTAGCGCGAGCCGAAGTAGTACGGCAGCGTGTAGTTCTTGCCGTCCACCTTGCCGGCGTCGACGAAGGACTGCAGCAGGTTGTCGCCGCCGAGGTCCTTGTACATGTCGGAGATGTCGAGGAACGCGCCGACGTTGGTGAAGGTCGGCGACTGGGTGTTGCCCATCTCGGTCACGTCCGGCGTGTTGTTCGCATCCGGCAGCGCCGTGGTGAGCTTGGTGACGATGTCTCCCCAGTCCTGCTGCTCGATTTTGAGGGTGGCGCCGGTCTCCTTCTTGAACTCCGTCTTGAGGTAGTTGCGGAGCTCATCCGGGGTGTCCGAGCCGACGAGCCACAGGGTGACCGTCTTGCCCTTGCCGTCGGTGCTGGGGGCAGAGCCTCCGCCCGAGGCGCATCCGGCGAGCACGAGAGCGGAAGCCGTAGCCACTGCGGCGAGGCCGACGAGCTTTCTCTTCATAGCGCTGTCCTTTCGTTGTGAAGTGGGGCTGTTCTCTTCAGTGGTCGATGTGTGCGGGTCGCGTCACACCGTCGGTGCAGGGGTCCAGGTTTCGCGCATGCTGTGTCACGAGACCCCGAGTTGTCCGGAGAGGACGAGTACGGCCGCGCCGCGGAGGACGATGTCCTGCCCCTGCGCGGTCATCCGGAGGGCGAGGTCGGCGTGGTTCTCGGCCATCGTCCGGCTCCGGAGCGTGTGGATGGTCGCGTCGGCGAGCGCGCCATCGAGAAGGTCCGCCGGGCCGCTGAGCACGATCTCCGACAGGTTGAGGGCGCCGACGACGGGCGCCAGGGCGATGCCGAGCCGCTGCCCGGCCTCGCGCAGGATGGGCGTGGCGTCCGCGCCGGCGGCCTCCGCCTCCGCGATGCCGCGGCGCAGCTGGGGGACGCTCAGCCAGTGCTCGAGCACCTGGTCCCTGCGGTAAGTGGCGTCGAGGCCGAGATCGGTTCCGACCATGACCTGGCCGATCTCGCCCGCGGCGAAGTGGCTGCCGTAGACCAGGGCGCCGGCGACGATGAGGCCGGCGCCGATGCCGTGGCCGACCCGGATGAGCATCATGTCGCCGGACGCGTCGCCGTAGCTGTGCTCGGCGAGCACGGCTGCGTTCGCATCGTTGGCGACGACCACCGGCCGTCCGGTCCGCGCGGCGAGCAGCTCCTGCAGGCGCAGGCCGCTCCAGCCGAGGTTGGGGGCCGTGAGGATCGTGCCGCTCAGGTCGACGACGCCGGGCGAGCCGACCCCGATGCCGAGGATCGGCGCGCTGGCCGTCTCGATCAGCCGGTCGACGAGCGTCTCGACCTTGGCCCGCGCCTCGTCCCCGGTGGCGCCGTCGAGCATGACCTCGGCGGAGGCGACGATCGCGCCGTCGAGATCCATGACGGCGCCGCGGAACCGGTCGTGGTCGCTGAGGTCGACGCCGACGATCTGGTGCGCGCTGCGGTTGATGTCGAGCAGGACGGCCGGCTTGCCCGGCCGGGCGGACTCGCGCTGGCCCAGCTCGATGACGAGCCCTTCCGCGAGCAGTTCGGCGACGAGGTCGGACACGGTGACGCGGGTCAGCCCGGTCTCCCTGGCGATGTCAGCGCGGCTGCGCTCCCCCGAGCGGTAGAGCGTCTGCAGGACGAGCGACCGGTTGTGGCTGCGCGCGTGCTCGGGGAGCACCTTCGCGCGCGGCCGGAGCGCGCGGCCCGGGCCCAGCCCGCCGGCGCGTCCCTGCACCTCCGTCGTCGTCATGTTTGTTAGTAAAGCTTACGAACAAATGAAATGCAAGCGACGAAACGAAGTCGTAACCTGCGGGGTTCAGCTCAGCAGCGCCTGGTGCGCGAGTTCCAGGAGGCGGTCGTCGCGGAACTCCTCGTGCGCGGTGATGGTGAGCACGGCTCCGTGCGCGTCGTCGACGATCACGTACTGCCCGTACCGGCCGTCCAGCCGCCAGAGCCCCGACGGGCCCGCCCAGACCGCGAGGCCATAGCGGTCGCTGGTCGCGGGCAGGCCGGTCTCGCGCCAGCCGGCGTGCATCCCATCCACCCAGCCTGCGCTCACGAGGCGTCGGCCGCGCCACTCGCCGCGGTCGCGCAGCAGCCGGCCGATCCTGGCGAGCTCGCCGGTGCGCAGCTGCAGCCCGGTGCCGCCGAGGATGTGCCCGAGCGGGCAGCGCAGCCACTGCGGGTTGTCGATCTCCAGCGGGTCGAACAGACGCGGCAGCAGCCAGTCGCGCACGTCGCCGACGCGCGCTTCGAGCATCCGCATGGCGACGTAGGTGCTGGCGTCCGAGTACCGGAACCCCTCCCCCGGTCCGCGGGTCGGCCGGCGCAGCATCTCCTGCGCGAGGTCGGTCCCGGGGACCGGCTCGTCCCCGAACCAGACGAAGTCGATCCCACTCGACATGGTCAGCAGGTCGCGCAGGGTCACCCGGTCGACACCGTCGCCGAGCTCGAGGCCGGGCAGCGCCTCGCCGACGGTGGTGTCGAGCGAGAGGATGCCCGCGTCGACGGCGATGCCCGCCGCGAGCGCGCTCACGCCCTTGGAGACCGAGTACAGGTTCTCGCGGTCGTCGCTGCGCCACCGGTGCGCGCTCTCGTCGTCTCCCACCAGGGCGACGGCACCGTAGACGCCGAGCCCCTCCCGGTCGACAGAACTCACGAAACGGCTCAGCAGCAGGTCGGCGTCGGACATGGTCCCATTCTGGACCGTGCCGGGCGCGCGGCTACGATCCAGGGATGACCGCATCCCCCGCATCCGTCCGCACCCCGTTCTCGCTGTCCGGTTCCCGCGCCCTCGTGACCGCCGCCAGCCGCGGCCTGGGCCGCGAGATCGCCCTGGAGCTCGCCGGCCAGGGCGCCGACGTCGTGATCGGCGTCCGCGACCCCGAGGGCTCCGCGGGCCTGGTCGCGGAGCTGAAGGCGTTCGGCGTCTCCGCCGACGCGATCCGGATGGACGTGCTCGACCTCGCCGGCTGCCGCGCCGCGATCGACGCGTCGATCGCCGAGCACGGCCCGATCGACATCCTGGTCAACAACGCCGGCGGCGGCGTCGACGCGCCGGCGCTGGACGTGACGGAGGAGGACTTCGACCGGGTCTGGCAGCTGAACACCCGCTCCACGTTCTTCCTCTCGCAGCACCTCGCCCACTCGATGCGTGCGAACGGCGGCGGCGCGATCGTCAACGTCGCGTCCCAGGCCGGGCTCGTCGCGCTGCCCGGCGAGTCGTCCTACTGCGCGGCGAAGGCCGCCGTCGTGCACCTCACGCGCTGCCTGGCCGTCGAGTGGGGCGAGTACGGCATCCGCGTCAATGCGGTCGCGCCCACCTTCATCGAGACGGACGGCACCGCCGCCGCGCTCTCCGACGACGCGTTCCGCGCCGACACCATCGAGCGGATCGCAGCGCTGCACCGGCTCGGGCGGCCCGCGGAGGTCTCCGGCGCAGTCGCATTCCTGGCCTCCCCCTCCGCCTCGCTCGTCACCGGCCAGACACTCGCGATCGACGGGGGCTGGACCGCGCGCTGACGGCGGCTACCATGTGGCGCATGCCCGCACTGACTGACACCTTCACCCTGTCCAACGGCGTCGAGATCCCGAAGATCGGCTTCGGCACCTGGCAGATCCCCGACGGCCAGGAGACCTACGACTCGGTCCGCGCCGCGCTGGACACCGGCTACCGCCACATCGACACCGCCCGCGCCTACGGCAACGAGGCGAGCGTCGGCCGCGCCGTGCGCGACAGCGGCATCCCCCGCGACGAGATCTTCGTCACCACCAAGTGCCCGGCCGAGGTGAAGAACGCCGACGGCGCCCGGCACGCGTTCGAGCGCTCCAGCGAGCTGCTCGACCTCGGGCACATCGACCTGTACCTCATCCACGCGCCGTGGCCCTGGAGCGACCAGGGCAGCGACCACCGCGCAGGGAACATCGAGGTCTGGAAGGTCTTCGAGGAGCTCTACGACGCCGGCCGCACCCGCTCGATCGGCGTCAGCAACTTCCAGGTCGCCGACCTGGAGTCGCTGCTCGGCGCGACGACGGTCGTCCCGCACGCGAACCAGATCCGCTGGTTCGTCGGCAACACCCAGCCGGAGACCACGGCGTTCTGCCGCGAGCGCGACATCCTCGTCGAGGGCTACTCGCCGCTCGCCACCGGCCGGCTGCTCGACAACCGCGACATCGCGGCGATCGCCGAGAAGTACGGGAAGTCGGTGGCCCAGGTGAGCATCCGCTACCTGCTGCAGCACGACGTCCTGCCG
Source organism: Leifsonia sp. (assembly GCF_051955155.1). Taxonomy (NCBI): domain Bacteria; kingdom Bacillati; phylum Actinomycetota; class Actinomycetes; order Micrococcales; family Microbacteriaceae; genus Leifsonia; species Leifsonia sp. Next base: position 3,496 of record NZ_JBQCGZ010000080.1, on the reverse strand, counting down.
CTGCCGAAGTCGACCACCCCCAGCCGCATCGCCGCCAACGCCGACGTGGACTTCGAGCTGTCCGCCGAGGACATGGCTGCCCTGGACGCGCTGGGCTCCTGAGCCAGCCCCTCCCGACTGCCCCCGTTCGGTACCTCTGCCCCCTGCTCGAGCAGGGGCACACGTACCGACCGGGGACAGACGCCACCGCTCAGCGGGCGCGCACCAGCCGCCAGCCGGCCGCGGTCAGCGTCTCCACCATGTGCTGCGTGTACCACTCCGGCCACTGCTCGTCGTAGACGCCGCCGAGCTCCTCTTTCTCGTGGATGCCGTGGGCCGCGGCCGCCTGCCTAAGGTGGTCGAGCAGAACCGCCGTCATCTCGTCGTCCGCGTCGGTCATCGTCCCGGAAGCCGCTTCTTGATCTCCCGCAGGATCCAGCCGTTGCCGTCCGGGTCCGAGAAGGAGGCGAAGGTGGAGTAGTCGGCGCGCTCGGGATGCGGCCCCGGCACGCGGCCCGCGGTGCCCGCGTGGTGGAAGACGCCGGTCTCGTCGTGCCAGAGCTCCGAGACGTCCGCCCCGCCCGCGATGAGCGCTGCCCTGGCCTGGTCGATGTCGTAGACCGTGAGCTGCAGACCCTGCGTCGAGCCGGGCTGCGCCGTGGTGAGACCGGACCCGAAGATGACCGATGCCGCCGACCCCGGCGGGGTGAACTGCACCACCCGGTACCCCTCGTCCACCGTGAAGTCCGCGTCCTCGCGCCAGCCGAGACCGGCGTAGAACGCCTTGGCCCTGTCCACATCCGAGACCGGGAGCACCACCACTTCGAGCTTCATGTCCATGTTCGTCACGCCTTCTGTCGGGATTTCCTGCGCTGATCCAGCCGGTAGGTCTCCAGGAGCCGCAGCCAGAGCTCGCTCACCGTCGGGTAGGACGGAACGGCGTGCCAGAGCCGCTCGATCGGCACCTGTCCGACCACGGCGGTCGTCGCGGCGTGCAGCATGTCGCCGACGTCCGGCCCGACGAGCGTCACCCCGAGGACGACCCTGCGCTCGTCGTCGACGACCATCCTCGCCCTGCCCTCGTAGCCGTCGGCCCGGACGACCGCCCCGGCGACCCAGCAGATGTCGTAGTCGGCCACGCTCACCGGGTAGCCGGCCGCCCGCGCGGCGGCCTCGGTGAGTCCGACGGACGCGACCTCCGGCTCGGTGAACGTCACCTGCGGCACCGCTTCGTGGTCGGCGGTGGCGACGTGGGGCCCCCACGGTTCGTCGCCCACCTCGTCTCCGGCCGCCCGCGCGGCGATCACGTCGCCCGCGATGCGCGCCTGGTACTTGCCCTGATGGGTGAGGAGCGCGCGGTGGGTCACGTCGCCGACCGCGTACAGCCAGTCGTAGCCCGGCAGCCGGAGGGTGTCGTCGGTGGGGAGCCAGTCGCCGGGACGCAGCCCGACGGTTTCCAGCCCGATCGCCTCCGTGCGCGGCCGGCGCCCCGTCGCCACCAGCACCTCCTCGGCGACGACCGGCTCGCCGCCGTCGATCTCGATGCGCACACCCTCCGCGTTCCGTTCGACCCTGCCGATCCCGGTGTCGAGCAGCACCGTCGCGCCCAGCCTCCGCAGCGACGCGGCGACCAGCTCGCCGGCGAACGGCTCCATCGCGTCGAGGAGCCCGCCGCGCGAGATCAGCGTGACGGCGCAGCCGAAGCCCGCATATGCGGTCGCCATCTCCGCGCCGACGACCCCGCCGCCGATGATCGCGAGGCTCTCCGGCACCTGGCGGACGCTGGTCGCGTCGCGGCTGGTCCAGGGTTCGCTCGCCCGCAGGCCCGGGATGTCGGGGACGACGGGATCCGAGCCCGTCGCGATCACGACGGCCGCGCGCGCCTCCACCTCGGTCTCGGCGCCGTCCGCCGCCGTGACGATGACGCGCTTCTCCCCCGCGAGCCTGCCGTGCCCGCGGATCAGCGCGATTCCCGCGCCGTCCACCCAGTCCACCTGGCTCTGGTCGGACCAGTCGTACACGAGGCGATCGCGGCGCGCGAGCACCGCCGCGACATCCACGCCGCCGGTGACGGCCTGCGCCGCCCCGTCGACCGCCCGCGCCTCCCGCAGGCTCTGCGCGGGACGCAGCAGCGCCTTCGAGGGGATGCACGCCCAGAACGAGCACTCCCCGCCCACCAGTTCGTGTTCGATCAGGACGGCGCTGAGGCCGCCCTGCACCGCCCGTTCCGCCACGTTCTCCGCGACCGCGCCGCCGCCGATGATGACGACGTCGAACGTCTGTGCCTCCACTGCTCTCCCCTCGTCCCGCGGCCTCAGAAGAAGCCGCCGTCGTCCTCGGCGTCCTCCGCCCACTGCCCGGTGACCGCGCCGTAGTCGTACGGGAACAGCGCGATGGCGAGGGGCGAGGCGACGACCACCGCCGCCACGGTCGGCAGCAGCGGGCCGAGGATGCGCGCGAGGCTGCCGCTCGCTGCCCGCTCGGCGTCGGTGGCGACCCGCGCGAGTGTCTCCGGTCGCGCGTCGATCGGCGCATCGCCGGGCGCCACGGCCTCGGTCAGCCGCGTTCGCAGCTCCTCGCGCTCCGCGTCCGTCAGCCTGCCGAACGCCTCGGCGTGCACGGCGTACTGCTGGTCCGGCTGCGCTGTCGCGAGCACGTACTCGTACCGCTCGAGGGCGGCGGCGGTACCGTCCGGCGTCGAGCCGTGTTCACGGTGCCTGCCGAACAGTGCCATCTGCGCCTCCCGAGCGGGAGTGTAGCGATCGCGGATAGCATGCGGGAATGCCCACCATCCCGGAACTCCTGCAGGCCAACCTCCACCGCGTCTTCGGCGAGCGCGACGCCGCCCGCCGCCGCGCCGCGATCGACGACGTCTACTCCGAGGACGTCGTCTTCACCGACCCGGAGGGCTCCGTGACCGGTCGCGACGCCCTCGCCGCCAAGGCGGGGGCCCTGCTCGCCGGCGCGCCGGACACGTTCTCCTTCCGCGAGGACGGCCCCGCCTACGAGGGCGCGGACTCCGGCGCCCTCGCCTGGACCCTCGGCCCGGAGGGCGCCCCGGTCGCCCGCGGAATCGACCTGATCACCGTCCGCGACAACCGCATCACCACCCTCCGCACCCTCCTCGCTCCCTCCGCCTCCTGACACGCAAAAGTCCCCGTCCGGTACGTGTGCGGCGCGCTCGCGCACGCCCACTCGTACCGAACGGGGACAGGACAGCCGGGATCAGCCCAGGCGCGCCTTCAGGTTCTCGCTGATCGCGTCGAGGAACTGCTCGGTGGTCAGGTAGGCCTGCTCCGGGCCGACCAGGAGCGCGAGGTCCTTCGTCATCTTGCCCTCCTCGACCGTCTTCACCACGACGTCCTCAAGGGTGTGGGTGAAGTCGATCAGGTCCTGGTTGCCGTCGAGCTTGCCGCGGTGCGCGAGGCCGCGCGTCCAGGCGTAGATCGAGGCGATCGGGTTGGTCGAGGTGGCCTTGCCCTGCTGGTACTGGCGGTAGTGACGCGTGACGGTGCCG
>NZ_JBQCGZ010000079.1:0-52992 GCF_051955155.1 Leifsonia sp. | reverse complement strand
CCTCTACCTGGCCCACGGCATCAGCGTGAATCGCTGCCTCAATCGGGCGGGATTCGACATCCCCTTCGATGCCAGCTCCTCGCTCACCAACGCGACGAGGCACGTTGCGGTCGGTGTGGTCGGGGTGTTCTCATCCGAGCGATCCGCGCGGGAGAACGGCTACAACACGACGTTCGAAGACGAGGGATCGACGAGCCTCGAGGATTTCCAAGCCGGCCTGTCCAGCGCAGACCGGGACCGGTTCGACGAGGCACTCTGGGGACCAGAGGATGCGCCTCGGGAGACGCTGGTGGTGGACAACGGGATGGAGTTCGCCAAGAGCACCGTCGGCTGTGCGGCAGATGCAGACGGGGCTGTGTACGGCTCCGTGCGTGACGCGATGATGCTGGAGCTGTTCGCGAACGATGTCGGCACCCAGACGCAGGCCTATCGGGGCGACTTCGACGCGACCCTCAAGGAGCTGATGCCGGAGTACGAATCCTGCATGTCCGCTGCCGGCCATGACGTCGAAGGACTCACAGCGCCCCAGGTCGCCGAGGCGACATTCGGTCACTACCGTGCAACGGGCTCCCGGCCATCCGCTGACGAGAGCATCATGGCTGTCGCCGACTTCCGGTGTCAGAGTTCCGTCCAACTCGCAGAGAAGCTGGAGGATCTCTTCGTGGAGCGGGCGTCGGTCTGGCTCGTCGAGAACAAGGACAGAATCCTTCAGCTCAGCGAGAACCTCGATGAATCGCTGAGTCGCGCCCGGGGCATCATCAATGGCTAGCCCGGAACGCGGCGACGGGAGGCCGGTGATCGCCATTGCTGCGACGGCTCTGACCATCTTCGCCGACGACGTGCGCGTCGTCGGAGGGGTGGCCGAGGCTGCTCGACCCCGATCGGCCGGGTGCAGCCCTTCCTAGCCGGCGAGCAACCGGGCCGTGGCCCCCTGGAGGCCGCCCGCCCCGCCGGCGGGGAGAGCCCGCCGGCGGGCCGGTCTCGGACGTCGTCCGCACGGTGGCGACGATCCGGTTTTGTCGTCAGCCCGCTGCGGCCGACAGCGGGATCCGGCGGCGGTCGCCGGCCGCGTGGGCGCTGAGGTAGTCCGCATGCAGCTGGCCGCAGGCCGCATCGATGCCGGAGCCGAGCTGACGGCGCCGCGTCGCGTGGATGCCGCGGGCCACGAGGCCGTTCACGAACACGTCCACCCCGGTCGGCGATGGTGCGCGGTACTCGGGAGTCGCCCCGGCCGCCTTGTTGTAGCGGATGACGCTGACGTGGAACAGATCCGGCCTGGTCTGCCGCTGGACAAGCTCGGCGAGAGCTGCGAGGTGGTCGTCGGTATCGTTGACGCCCGCAATCAAAAGGTAGGCGAGGTACGCCTTCCGTCTGCGCGTTGCCGTGTGCCGATCCAGGATCTCCAGGCTCTGGGCCAACGGGAATCGCTCCTCGAGCGGGATGATCCCCTTCCGCTCCCCGGGGAACGGCGAGTGGACGGAGAGCGTGACGTTCACCTGGGGGTGTTCCGTCACCAGGCGGTCGAGGTTCGGTGCGAACCCCACAGTCGACACGGTGACTCGGCGGGTCGACATGCCCGCGTAGACGCGTGCCGTCAGCAGGGTCAGGGCGTCGAATATGTGCGGATTCGCCAGCGGTTCGCCCATCCCCATGAATGCGATGCTTGCCGGTCTCGGACGGCCGGCTTGCGTCCAGCGCGGGTGCATCACCTGCGCGACGATCTCATCCGCGGTGAGGTTGCGGACCAAGCCGACGGCTCCGGTCGCGCAGAACGTGCAGTCGAGCCCGCATCCGGCCTGCGACGAGACGCACATCGAGTCCCATCCGGCGCGGTAGTGCGAGACGACCGTCTCGACGCGTGCGCCGCTCGCTGTTGCGAACAGCACCTTCTCGACGTGCTCGTCACGCTGGACCAGCACCTCGGAGATCGGGTGCAGACGCGAACCGAATTGCTCCGAGAGCTCGGCGCGCAGCCACGCGGGGAGAGCATGGACGTCCGCGAACGTCTCGGCTGACGAGGTCTGCCAGGCGGACATGACTTGTCGGAATCGGAAGGCCGGTTCGCCGAGTCGGGTGAGGTGGTCGCGGATGCGCATCCAGCGGCTGCTCGTCGCGAGGGCGAAGCTCACGTGTCACCGCCGGCCGGGGACACGACCTCGCGGCCGCGGTAGAAGCCGCAGTGCTGGCAGGCGCGATGCGGCGGAGTCTGCTCCCCGCATGCGGGGTTGGTGCAGGTCGTGAGCACGACCACGCCGGCTTTCCAATGCGCGCGACGGTGACCGGTGCGGGAACGAGATTTGCGGTGCTGCATAGTAGTGCCTTTCTGGCTCGGGGATGACGCCAGCAGAGCTGGCAGGAAGCCCGACCACAGGACAATGACCGTCGAGGCAGGACGTCTCGCACACGGCACAGCAGGGAGCACCCCGGTGACGGCGCGCCGCTTCCGTCTGGAAGGCGGCGATGACGCCGTCAGCCGACAGCGAGGCGCGGCTCGCGGTCACACATACTGCGCTGAGGTCGGTGTGGGGAGAACGTGTCGGCAGTCGCACGCAGCATGTCAACCGTCCTCGGACGGGATGGGCTGCGGTGCGTGGAGAAGAGTGTCGATCACGGGCGGCGGACGACGTCTGCGCGCGTGAAAGCCACCGAACGTTCGGTGGCTAGATTCTGTCGACCTCAATCACATCCATGTGTGCAATCTACCAGACCGGGCACACTCCGCCGGCCGGGGCGCTGCACGCCGCAGCGCGAGCGGGCGCCGTTCACCCCGCCCGCACCGTGCTGCATCCTCGCGGACGCCTCGCGAACGGTCCGCGTCGGCGCCTGCGACGCGACGGCGACCGGTGACACGATGCCGACCGTGACCGCGACAGCAAGCGGGCTGAGCTACGACGCGGCGGCCGACCGCTACGTCTGCGTCTGGAACACCGACACGTCCTGGGCCTGGCGCCGCGCCGCGCTGTCGTTGCAGCTCGACGATGGAGCCACGCACAGTGCGACCTCCTCGTTCTGTACCGCCGCGTACTCGAGAAGAAACGCTCCGGGTGGTCGATCGGGCTTACCGGACGGCTGTTCGGGTCGATAGCTGTTCCGAGAACACCGAGGCACCGAACGGGACACGGGGGATCATGTCCGAGAACGCGTACGTCTACCTGCTCCGCGATCCCGAGGGGCGGATCGTCTATGTCGGGAAGGGCACCAGGCAGCGGCCGTATCAGCCGCACAACGACGACTACGACCTGGCGCGTGCGCGTTCATCGGACGTTCTGATCACCGCCGTCCCGTTCTCGTCGGAGAAGGACGCCGAGCTGGCCGAGTCCCTGCTCATCCGCGTGCTCGGCGATAACGGATCCGATCTCGTCAACCGCGCTCAGCTCGTGCACTCCAGCGCGTTCGTGCCACTCGTGCCGCAGTCCGACGGCGTCGTGCGTTACGAGGAATTCCGCAACGCCATCTTCGTGAAGATCCATCCGGCTCGCATCGACGCCCAGCGCGACGTCGTCAGCGGTCTCACGGGCAGCGCCGCAGCGGCGGAGCGCTGCCGTCGATACTGGCCGATCGGTGCCGCGGTCGCACGCGGTGACGACATCCGGTACCTTGTCGCCGTCTCCACCGCCGCCGTCCAGCCCGTGCGTGTGCTCGGGGTGTGGGAGACGCGCCCGGTCGCCGAGTGGGATGTCGAAGCGGGCGCTCGCGCGGGTGTGCGCGGGGGCGCGATCGAGCTCGTGGACCCTGCGGCCGGGGACGTCGGAGGGAACCGGGGCCGGGAGCTGGACTGGCAGGGGTACAGCCCGCAGCTGATCGGCTTCAGCGCTGACGTCCGTGCGAAGTGGTGAGGCGCCCGGTGTCCTCCTGAGCCCTCGGCCGCACCCCCTTCACCACCAGCCACACGCCCAGCGCCCCTTCCCACACGATCTCCGGCAGGGTCAGCACCGCCGACACCGGGGAGAACTGGCCGTACGCGCCGAAGAGCACCGCGATGCCCGAGAGCGCGACCAGGGGGCCGCCGATCAGGCCGCACCAGGCCATCCAGCGGGGGACGAGTCGGGAGCGGTACATCATCCAGCCGAGGAGGAGGCCGTTGCCGACGCCGACGACGAAGCCGGGGCCGAGGAGGAACGTCCAGTCGTGCAGGGCGACGAAGGCGCCGGCGGTGACCGCAGTCGCCGGGTCGTCGGCGGGGGAGCGGTGCAGGGACACCACCGTCAGCACGCTGAGGATGCCGACCGCGATGAAGCCGCACTCCACCAAGCGGGCCGCCACGTAGCCGAGGGACAAGGCGGGAAAGCGGCCGCGCAGCAGCGGGAAGAGCGCCAGCGCGGTGCCGATGTTCGCGGCGATCAGGATGAGCTCGCACACCGCTCCCAGGAGCGGGCCGGTGTCGGACGCGTCGCCGAGTACGAAGTCCGGGTCGGTCAGAGCGGCGCCGTACAGCTGGGCGCCGGCGATCGCCGAGACGAACGTCACGAGGAAGAGCACGCCCGCGATGCGGGCGCGGCGCTGGTGTTGCGCGTCCGCGCCGGGCGCGGGCGACGTTGGCGAGGGGAGAGTCGCTGCGATGTCCATGTCGGGTCCTTCTGGTCCTTCGGGTCGGGGAGGTGTACGCAGTACACCTTTTCGCCCGAGCATAGGTGTACGGCATACACTCGGTCAAGACCCGCGTACGCATCCACGCCGGAACGGAGGCGCATGTCCACTACGAAGCCCGAACGTCCGCGGCCGCGGCAGCGCCTGTCGCGCGACCTCGTGCTGCGCACGGCCCTCGCCATCGCCGACCGCGATGGCAGCGCCGGCCTGACCATGCGCACCCTGTCCGCCGAGCTCGGCGTCGTGCCGATGGCGCTCTACAAGCACGTCGCGAACAAGGACGAGCTCGTCGACGGCATCGTCGACCTGGTCTGGGCGGAGGTGGAGGCTCCGGACGCCGCCGGCGACCCCGCCGGGTGGCGGGCCGCGATGCACGCGCGGGCCGTGTCCCTGCGCGACACCCTGCGCCGGCACCCGTGGGCGGTCGGCCTGCTGGAGACCAGGATGCGCCCCGGCCCCGCGAACCTCACGCAGCACGACGCGATGATGGGCTGCCTGCGCCGCGCCGGCTTCAGTTTCCGGACGACCGTGCACGTGACCTCGGTGCTCGACGCCTACGTCTACGGGTTCGCACTGCAGCAGCAGACCCTCCCGTTCGACACCGCGGAGCAGTCGGGGGATGTCGCCCAGCAGAAGCTGGAGCAGCAGCCCGCGGAGCTCGCCGCCCGGTTCCCCTACCTGCTGGAGGTCGTCGCCGAGCTGGCGACCGCCGGCTACGACTACGACGCCGAGTTCGAGACCGGGCTCGACCTCATCCTGGACGGGGTGGAGAAGCTGCGACCGGAGTGGGTGGGCCGATCTCCCGCCAGCTGATCCCCGCCCCCATTGCCGCGCGCCGCGCCGTCTGCCACACTGCGGGGGCGCGGACGCGCAGGGGCGAAGGGGGCCATCATGTCGAATCCGGGACAGCCGACCATCCAGCAGGGCGACCACGGCGATGTCGTCAAGCGGGCGCAGCGGGCGTTGCGGCGCACGCCGGATCCCGACATCGTCGTGGACGGGGTGTTCGGGCCGCAGACGCGGGCGGCCGTCGTCGCGTTCCAGGAGGGGGCGGGGCTGACCGCCGACGGGATCGTCGGCCCGCACACCTGGGCCGCCCTGCCCGACGGCGGGCCGATGCCGGTGCTGAGCGAAGGGTCGACAGGGCCGGTCGTCACGAACCTGCAGACCATCCTCACCAACGGCGCCGATCAGTGGGGCGGCGTCACGCCGCAGGGCGTCGACGGGATCTTCGGGCCGCACACCCGTGCCGCCGTCGAGGCGTTCCAGGGCTGGGGGCACGTCGCCGTGGACGGCGTGGTCGGCGACCAGACCTGGGGTGTGTCCCTGCACGCGGCGGGGGCCACCCTGGAGAGCGCGGTCGGCCTGCAGTTCGTCGAGTCCTGATGGGCGGTCCCGGTCAGCCGCCGGGATGCGGGTTCGGCGGGCCGTCCCAGTAGCCGTGGACGGCGTTGTTGTCCCACAGCACCAGCTCGTCCGCGCGTTCCAGCGAGTCGCACACCGACATCAGCCGGCGCTGGGCCGGGTCGAGGTCCCAGCGGATCACGAGGTACTGGTCGCGCCCGCGCTTGTCGGTGTATCGGCGGATGACCGCCTTCGGCAGCACGGCGTCGTCGCGCATCACCAGCCAGGTGTCCCTGTCGTAGCGGATGGGCTTCGGGCGCGTCATGCAAGTATTAGAACATATGTTCGAATGAGCGGAAATCGCGGGGAAGATCTCGCGCTCCGATCAGGACCGGAAATGCAGGAGGCGAATCCGCCGGGGTTCGCGATGGGTGGCCGCGGACGCTTCGACTGCGGCGCGCAGCGCCGCCACGTGGTCGCGGAGCCTGGCGTAGCGACGCCAGGCGAATCCCACGACGGAGAGCGCGACCGCCCCGAGGAGGAGCACCGCGGCCCAGGCGATGCCGAGCCACGGGATCGTGCCAAGCAGAGCGGATGCGGTCGATAAGCCTCCGACCAGGAGGGCGTACGTCAGGCTCGGAATGACGACGTTCCTGCTCTCGACCACCGGGGCGATGCTCGTCTGGAGCAGGCTCAGCTTGGCGGTCAGCTCCGCATCGATGGCGATGTGCGGAGCGAGCCGTTCGCACCACCCGGTGTCCGCTTCGGCGATCGCCGCGATGTCGGAGCCGACTCCTCGGACCGTCGGAGTCGAGGACGCCAGGTCGGAGAAGGGCGTCGAACGGAGCCGCCCGAGCAGTGCCCCCTCGGCTGCGGTCGGGGTGGATTCCGTCGTCGTTCGATCGGCCGAGGGGAAAGCGCGCATCGATCGAGCCTATCTGGACGCTCAGAGCGTGAGATCGAGCGCGTCCACCACGGTCGTGATCGCCGGGCTCGCGGCCTCCAGCAGCAGGGCGCCGCACGCGACGAACAGGATGGCGAGGGCGGTTCCGGCGAGCAGGAGGCCGGCCGCCAGGCGCAGCAGCGGCTGGTGCGGGCGGAGCCGGGCGGCGGCGTCTGCCCTGGTCGGGCGGGTGAAGGAGGGGCGGAGGGTGAAGCTGGTCATCTCGGTGCTGTGATGCTCTCGGGGCGGGTCGGGACGGGTGCGGCGGCCGCCGCCGGGCCCTGGCGGCGGCCGCGATCGGCTCGTCGGGAATGGCAGTGCTGCCGCCCGCATCATGCGGTCCGGCCTGCCGTGCGAGCCGTGAGGGCTGTCCGTCAGGCGGTGACGGACTTCCGCGCCGGGTCGGACGCGGACTCCACGGTGATCTTGCGAGGCTTGGCCCGCTCGGCGATCGGGATGACGACGCTCAGCACGCCGCCGTCGTAGCTGGCGTTGATGCCCTCCGCGTCCACGTCGTTGCCGATCGTGAACTGGCGGAGGTAGGCGCCGTGCGGACGCTCCTGCACGAGCCAGCGGCGGTCGTCCCTGTCGCCGGCCGAGCGGTGGGCGCGGATGGTCAGCAGGTGTCCGTCGACATCCACGTCGATCGAACCCGGGTCGACGCCGGGGAGGTCGGCGTTGAGGAGGTAGCGGTCCCCGTCCTTGACCAGGTCGATCGGCATGGTGCGCGGCTGGTTGCTGGTGTCGAAGATGCTCTGTGCGATGCGATCCAGCTGGCTGAAAGGATCGAACGACATGGACATATCGAAACTTCCTTCCTGTCGAATGGATGGATGCGATGCAGGTAATCTGCATCAGTTGCTACAGATTATGTACACCCGGCATTGACAGAATGCAAGTCGGTCGCGCACACTTTCAGCATGGATCGTCGCTCGGGAGCCACCCCCGTCTACAGCATCGCCGTCGCCGCGGAGCTGGCGGGCCTGGCCCCGGCGACCCTGCGGCTCTACGAGGAGAAGGGCCTCATCACGCCCTCGCGCACCGGGGGAGGGACGCGCAGGTACAGCGACGACGACATCGCCACCATCCAGGAGGTCGCGCGCCTGCAGGAGGACGGCGTCAACCTGGCGGGCGTCGGCCACGTGCTGCGCCTCCAGCACGAGAACGACGACCTGCGCCGCCGGCTCGACGACGCCGCCGACCCCGCCGACTGAGCCGCCCGAGCCGCCGCATCGCCGACATTTGCGCCAAATCGGGCCCCTGGCCGGGTGCGTGGCGAGATTTGCGCCAAATCTGCGGTCCCGGCGAGCGGGCGAGCGGGCGAGCGGGCGCGCGGCGTCGCTGAACGGAACCTTCGGCCCTGCCGTGAACCGTGGCCACGGGCCCCTCAACGATATATCGTTGACTATCGTCGAGAACTCCGAAGGAGGACATCATGGCAAGCGCATTCACCGCGGGTGGCTTCGGCGCCGGATCGGGTCCCGAGAGCATCTGGCAGGCGTTCGAACAGCTGCGCGCCGGCTTCGAGAAGCGTGTCGGCGGTCGCATGGGCCGCGGGGACGTCCGGGCCGCCGTGCTCGTTCTGCTCGCCGAGAAGCCGATGCACGGCTACCAGATCATCCGCGAGATCGAGGACCGCAGCGGCGGCAGCTGGAAGCCGAGCGCCGGCTCCGTCTACCCGACCCTGCAGCTGCTCGCCGACGAGGGGCTGATCACTGCGGAGGAGGCGAACGGACGCAAGACCTACGCGCTCACCGCGGCCGGCCGCCCCGAGCCCGCCGAGGCCGGGCCGGCGCCGTGGGAGTCCGCCGACGGGGGAACTGACGGCAGCGGCTTCGGGCCCCTTCCCAAGGCCGGCATCGAGCTCGCCCAGGCGGTCGCCCAGGTCCGCCGCACCGGGACGCCCGAGCAGATCCAGCAGGCGACCGCTGTCCTCGAGGAGGCCAGGCGCCGGCTCTACTCGATCCTCGCGCAGGACTGACGCGGGTGGCGGCGCCTGACGCGGCCGGCACCCGCGCCCGCTACCGACGCATCCTGCGCTTCGCGGGATGGCAGCTCACCATCGCCTGGTGGTTCGAGCTGTTCCTGCCCCGGATCGGCCTGGCCAGACTGGCCGCGCGCGGGCGGTCGGAGCGGATGCGGCGGTTCGCGCAGCGCTTCCACGCGCTGGCCGTCGAGCTCGGCGGTCTGATGATCAAGGTCGGCCAGTTCATGTCGTCGCGCCTGGACGTCCTGCCCCCGGAGATCACGGCCGAGCTGGAGGGGCTGCAGGACGAGGTGCCGCCGGTCCCGTTCGACGCGATCCGGGCGCTCGCGGAGGCGGAGCTCGGCGTCCCGCTCGAGCGCGCGTTCGCGTCCGTCGACGCGACGCCGGTGGCCGCCGCCTCGCTCGGGCAGGCGCACCGCGCCGTGCTCGCGCCCGCCGAGGCGGAGGAGACCGGGCTGGACGCCGTCGTCGTGAAGGTGCAGCGTCCCGGCATCGACGCGATCGTGGACGTCGACCTGGCGGCCCTCCGCAAGGTGGGCGGCTGGCTCAGCAGGGTGCGGCTGGTGTCCGACCGCGTCGACATGCCCGCGCTGGTGGAGGAGTTCGCCACCACCAGCCTGGAGGAGATCGACTACCTGCACGAGGCAGCGAACGCCGAGCGGTTCGCGGCCGATTTCGCCGCGGACGAGCGGGTCGCCGTTCCGGAGGTGGTCTGGGAGCGGACGACGCGGCGGGTCCTGACGCTGCAGGACGTCACGGCGATCAAGGTGACGGACGCGACGGCGCTGCGGGCGGCCGGCATCGACCCCGCCGAGGTCGCGCCCGTGTTCGCCGCGGTGATGTTCGACCAGCTGTTCGGCACCGGCTACTTCCACGCCGATCCGCACCCCGGGAACATCTTCGTCACGCCCGCCGCGCCGGACTCCGCCGGGCATCCCTGGAAGCTCACCTTCATCGACTTCGGGATGATGGGGGAGGTGCCGGCCGGGCTTCGCGGCGGCCTGCGCAAACTGCTGATCGCGGCGGCGGCGCGGGACGGCAAGGGCCTCGTCGACGCGATGCTCGACGTCGGAGTCCTGCTGCCCTCCGCCGACACCAGCGAGCTCGAGCGGGCGATGACGCAGCTGTTCGCGCGCTTCGGCGGGATGGGCTTCGCCGAGCTGCGCGAGGTGGACCCGCGCGAGTTCCGGGCGTTCGCGGCGCAGTTCGGCGACGTGGTCCGGTCGCTGCCGTTCCAACTGCCGGAGGACTTCCTGCTGATCGTGCGGGCGATGTCGCTTACCTCCGGGGTGTGCAGCGCGCTCGATCCCGGCTTCAACCTGTGGGACTCGGTCGAGCCGTACGCGGCGCAGCTGCTGCGCGACGAGCGCGGCGGTCTGGCGCAGGACCTCGGCAGGCAGGCGCTGGAGATCGCAGGGATCGCGTGGCGGCTGCCGAAGCGCCTGGACGAGCTGGTCACGCGCGTGGACGAGGGCGGCATCCAGGTCGCGAGCCCGCGCCTGGAGCGCCGGGTGGCCCGGCTGGAGCGGGTGGGCAAGCGGCTGGTCGGCGCGGTGCTGTTCGGTGCGCTGCTGATCGCGGGCGCGATCATCCACGCCGGGGATGCGGTGTTCGGCACGGTGCTGATGGCGGCGTCGGTCCTCCCGCTGCTGTACACGCTCGCGGGAGGGCGGCGCGGCTGAGGGTGGCGTCCGCAGCTCCGGAGGGGCGTGCGGCACGCCGGGCGGGTTTCGTTCGTCCGGTCGTCCGGGCCGGAACGCGCGAGAACTCCGGAACTACACGCGGGCGTCGGTGGCGATGCCGAGCCGCAGCGGGTCGTCGGGGGTGGACGGGAGCGGCGCGAAGCCGAGGCGGCGGTAGAACGCCTGCGCTCCGCGGTTGCGCTCGCCGACGCCCAGCTGGACGCCGGGGACGCCGGCGGCCCGCAGCTGCGCGAGCAGCCGGCGGACCAGCGTGCGGCCGATTCCTCTGCCCTGGGCCTCGGGCAGCAGGTCGATGTGCAGGTGGGCGGGGAACTCCTCGTGGTCCGGCCCGATCGCGTGCTCCGGCGCGTGACCGAGGGCGAGGATGCGGTCCTGAAACGTCACGATCCCGCCCGGGTGCGGGTGACGCAGCGCGAAGCCGGGCAGCCAGTCGCGGCGGTAGCGGGCGGCGAAGCGCACGCTGTCGGCGGTCGCGACGATGTAGCCGACCGGGCGGCCGTCCCCGACGACGACGGTCGCGAGCCCCGGCTCGAACGCGAGGTAGGGCAGCAGGAAGATGTCCGCGAGCAGGCCGTCGTCCGCGTAAAGGCCGGTCGCGTCGCCTCCTGCGTCCCCCGTCCTCAGGCAGACAGCGCTCAGGGCGGCCTCGTCGCCGGGCGCGAAGCCGCGCACCGTCCAGGCCCCGACGCCCTCCGGAGCGGCGCGGTCCACGCTAGGCCGTGGCCAGCGCTTCGCGCAGGCTGCCGCTCGCGGCGACGATCGCGGCCGCGTCGGCGGCGTCCAGGCCGCGCAGCAGCATGAGCACCGCGGTCTGCACCGAGCCGCCCGCCCCCTCGAGGGCGGCGCCCGCCTCGTCGGCGTCGCAACCGGTGATCAGCATCACGATGCGCTCCGCGCGCGCCCGCAGCTTTTCGTTCGTGGCCCGCAGGTCCACCATGATGTTGCCGTAGGTCTTGCCGAGCCTGACCATCGTGACGGTCGAGATCATGTTCACGACCAGCTTCTGCGCCGTCCCCGCCTTCAGCCGGGTGGAGCCGGCGATGAACTCCGGTCCGACGACGACCTCGATCGCGTGGTCGGCACCCTTGCCGATGACGGAACCGCGGTTGCACGCGACGGCGACCGTCAGAGCGCCGGCGCTCCGCGCGGCGGCCAGCGCCCCGGAGACGTACGGGGTGCGACCGGAGGCGGACAGCCCGACCACGGAGTCCAGCGCGGTCACCGCGATCGACGTCATCGCCGCGGCTCCTGCGGCGTCATCGTCCTCCGCGTCCTCGACGGCCGTGCGGATGGCGGTGTCGCCGCCTGCGATGATGCCGACGACGCGGGACGGATCGATGTCGAAGGTGGGCGGGCACTCGCTCGCGTCGACGATGCCCAGCCGGCCGGCCGTGCCTGCGCCGACGTAGATCAGCCGGCCGCCGGCCCGCATCCGCTCGGCGATGTCGTCGATGGCGGCGGCGACCGCCGGCAGGACGCGGCGGACCGCAGCGGGCACCTCGCTGTCGTTGTCGTTCATCAGCTCGACGAGACGGCCGGTCTCGAACGTGTCGAGGTCGCCGAGGTCGGCGGCGACGGTCTCGGTGGTCAGCGCATCCAGTTCGCGGTGCAGGTCGTCGCGAAGGCGTCCGGTGAGGTCGATCGGTCTAGACACGGATGGCGTACCTTTCGTGGGGCAGGTCGGCGCGGCGGGCGAGGATCGCCGCGCCGTCGATGGCGGAGCCGAGCGGCCGGCGCGGCGCGAGGCCCGCCCGGTCCAGCGCGGCTTCCAGGGCGTGCAGGAAGAGCGCGTCGTCGGCCAGGCCGCCGACGACGGCGACGACGCCGCCCCGCGGCGTCACGGCGGCCGCTGTTCCGGCGAGCAGCCGCACCGCCTCTGCGACGATGCCGGAGGCGACCGGGTCGCCATCGGTGCCGCGCCTCAGGACGGTGGGAGCGAAGGAGGCGAGCCGGCGGGCGGCGTCGCCATCGCCGACGAAGCCGGGCAGGGCGTCCAGGGAACCCGCCAGGGCGACCGCATCCTCGGCGAGGACCGTCTGCTCGCCGCGGCCGTCGCCGGCGCGCAGTGCGGCGGCGAGGCCGCGCTGCCCGATCCAGCGTCCGCTGCCGTCGTCGCCCAGCCAGGGGCCCCAGCCGTCGGCGCGCCGGCGCTCGCCGTCCGTCCCGATCCCGACGGCGACGGCCCCGGTGCCCGCGATCAGCACCGTCCCCGCCGCGCCGTCGAAGGCGCCGAGGTGGGCGGTGAGCACGTCCGAGGCGACGACGGCGGAGGCGGACCAGCGGCCCGAGACGCGTTCGGCGAGCCTGCGGGCGGCATCGGGTGCTGCCTCCGCGCCGGCTGCGCCGATCCCGATGCTCAGCGGGCCCGCGTCCGCGTCGGTGCCGGCCTCCCGCGCGTCGAGCAGGGCGGCGATGGCGTCGAACGCCCGCTCGGTCCCGTGCTCGGCCGCGAGGCCGGGCGCCCCGGGGCCGGACTGCGTGTGCTCGCGCCCGGCGGCTGCGACGCGCACGCGGCACGTCGTCTTGCCGAGGTCGACGGCGACGATGCGCGGTCCGGGCTCAGGGGTCACTGGTTCCTCCGTGTTCAGGATGAAGACAAGTTACATCACGAAGACAATGTAAGTAAATGATTGACAGAAATCGGCCCGTCCCAGTAGCGTGACACGACGACACCGCTGGAAGGAGGACGCGTGGCACTGAGCGACAACGTCACTAGTGTTCTCAGCGTGAGTATTCAGACCAGCATCCAGTCTCACGTCGACTCGTTCCCGCCCACGATGCGGCGGGTGGCGGACGTCATCCTGGAGCGTCCGCAGATCGTGATGGAGAACACCATCAGCGAGCTCGCCCGCGCGTGCGACACCTCGGAGGCGTCGATCGTGCGCTTCTGCCGGGCGCTGGGCTTCACCGGCTACCCCCAGCTCAAGCTGCAGCTCGCCGCGGAGCTGGCGAAGGAGTCCGCCGAATTCGGCGGCAGCGCCGACGGCGCGTACGGCGCGGACATCAGCCCCTCCGACACCCTCGGCGAGATGGTGGCGAAGATCGCAGGCAGCGAGATCCTCGGCATCAGGGAGACAGCGGACAGCCTCAACATGGAGGTGCTGCAGCGCGTGATCCGGAAGCTCGAGCGGGCCAAGCGCGTGGTGCTGTTCGGCGTCGGCGCGAGCAACGCCGGTGCGCAGGACCTCGCGCACAAGCTGCTGAGGATCGGGCACGTCGCGCTCGCCTTCCACGACGCCCACGACGCCTTGGTGTCCGCGGCGCTGGTGGAGCCGGGGGATGTCGCCATCGGCTTCTCGCACAACGGCCGCACTCGCGAGACGCTCGCCTTCCTGAGCGCCGCAGGACGCAACGGCGCGTACACGGCCGCCATCACGAACGTCCCCGACTCGCCGCTCGCCGAGCTGGCGGACGACGTGCTGCGCACCGCGGTGCGGGAGACGACGTTCCGCTCGGGGGCGATGGCAAGCAGGATCGCGCAGCTCACGATCGTCGACTACCTGTTCGTCGGCGTCGCACGGGGGCGCTACGACCGAACCGTCCAGGCTCTGAAGAGCACCTACGAGATCGTCAAGGAGCTCCGCGACGACAGCTGAGCGCTGATCCGCCCTGTGCCGTCCGCGCGGGTCCGGCGGCGCGCGACCACAGGAGGATCATGACCCGCACCAGGACCGGCGCCGAGCGCGCCGTCGACGACATCCGGCTGCTCGGGGACGGGCCGATCGGCCTGCTCACCAACTTCACCGGGACGCTCCCCGACCTCGGCAGGACCTCCGAGGCGCTCGTCGCCGCGGGCGCGCCCGTGACGGTGCTGTTCGGCCCCGAGCACGGGCTGAACGGCTCGGTGCAGGCGGGGGAGACCGAGGCGCAGACGCACGACCCGCGCACCGACCTGCCGATCGTGGAGACCTACCTGCGCTCGGGCGACGCACTGGACGACGTGCTCGCCGGCTCCGGGGTCGAGACGGTCGTCTTCGACATGCAGGACCTCGGGGTGCGCTACTACACGTACATCTGGAGCATGTTCGATGCGATGGAGTCCGCGGCGCGGACGGGCCTGCGCTTCGTCGTGCTCGATCGCCCGGATCCTCTGGGCGGCGCGGTGGTCGAGGGTCAGGGGCTGGCGGTGGAGGGCTTCTCCAGTTTCGTCGGCCGCAGCGACATCCATCAGCGGCACGGCCTCACCGCGGGTGAGCTGGCGCGGCTGTTCGCGGGACGGGACCTGGCTGCGCGCGGGCTGGCGCTCGACCTCGACGTCGTGCGGGTCGACGGCTGGGATCCCGCCGGGGACTTCGACGCCACCGGGCTTCCGTGGGTGCCGGCGTCGCCGAACATGCCGACGGTCGACACGGCGTTCGCGTTCTGCGGCACCGGCCTGTTCGAGGGCACGAACGTGAGCGAGGGCAGGGGAACGACGCGCCCGTTCGAGACGCTCGGCGCACCGTACATCGACGGCAGGCTGGCGGCGCGGCTGCGCGAGCGCGAGCTGCCGGGCGTGCTCTTCCGCGAGGTGTGGTTCGCGCCGACCTTCCACAAGTACGCGGGCACGACCGTGCGCGGCGTCCAGCTGCACGTCACGGACCGGCGCGCGTACCGCCCCGTGGCGACCGGGCTCGCCGTGCTGGACGCGATCGCCGACCTCTACCCGGACGACTTCCGCTTTCTGCCGCCGGGGGAGCGGCTCGACGGCCCCGACCGCCGGCACGCCGTCGACCTGCTCTGGGGCTCGGACGGGCTGCGGCGGACCGTCGAGGCCGGCGGCTCCGCGAGCGGCCTCGTCGGGCCTCCGCGCGCCGTCACGGACGCATATGGCGACGACGTCCTGCTCTATCCGCGTGTTTCGTCGGTGTGACGTTCGCGTAAATGATTGCCAGAGAGCTTTTATTGTCTGAAAATGCTTGACATGATCTAGACCATGAAGGTAATTTCGATCGCACCGACGTCGAGCCCCACAGCGAAGTGAGCGCGAGGAGAGACATGCTTCAGACCACCACCGACACGACGATCCGCACGTTCCGCACCGGAGACGGCCCCCGCATCGCCGAGGCCTGGACCCGGTCCGCGCCGGCGGACGGGATCACCGCCCTGCGCTTCCGCGACATGTTCCTGCTCGACAGGAACTTCGATGCGGACGGCCTGTTCGTGGCGGAGCAGGACGGCAGCCTCATCGGTGCCGCGTACGGCGTCCGTCGCCTGATCGCGGCGGACGGCGCCGACCTCGAACCGGAGTCCGGCTGGATCCCGTTCTTCTTCGTCGCGCCCGAGGCCCGCCGCGCCGGCGTCGGCACCGCCCTGCTGCGCGCCACGATGGACTGGCTGGCCCGCCAGGGGGCGCGCACCGCGTACTTCTCGTCGTACACGCCGAACTACTTCCTGCCCGGCCTCGACGCCGAGCGCTACCCGGACGCCGCCCGGCTGCTGAACGCCCTCGGCTTCACGACGCAGTACGACTCGGTGGCCATGGACAGGACGCTGAACGACTACGCGATGCCCGAGCGCATCCGGGAACGAGCGGACGAGCTGACCGCGCAGGGCTGGCGGTTCGGCTCGCCGACAGGCGACGACCTGCCCGAGCTGATCGCCATCGCCGGCAGCCGGTTCAACCCGGACTGGGCGCGCGGCATCCGCGAGGGCGTCCTCGGCGGCCAGTCGCTCGAGCGGATCGTCACGGTCCGCGACCCGCAGGGCAGGATGCTCGGCTGGGCCATGCACGGCACGTACGAGAACGTGCTCGAGCGCTTCGGTCCGTTCGGCGTCCTTCCCGAGAGCCGGGGGACCGGCCTCGGCGAGATCCTGCTGCACCTCACCCTGGAGCGCATGCGCGCGCTCGGCGCCCACAGCGCCTGGTTCCTGTGGACAGAGGAGACCTCGGCCGCCGGCCACCTGTACCTCAAGACCGGCTTCAGCGTCACCCGCACCTTCACGATCCTGCACGCGCCGCTGGCCGCCTGAGCGGCGCGGCGACCCCCACCGAGAGGAAGATCATGAGAACAGTTCTGTCCGGACGACGCCGCCGGCTGGCCGCCGCAGCGGCCGTCGCCGCAGCGACCGCCCTCGTCATGAGCGCCTGCAGCGGCAGCTCGAGCGGCGACGACAACGGGAAGGTCACGCTGACCTTCCTCAGCCACTACGGCGACGAGCCGATGAAGAGCGGCATCAGCAAACTCATCGAGGAGTGGAACTCCTCGCACCCGGACATCCAGGTGAAGCAGCAGACGGTCAAGTTCGACGACCTGCTGACCACCCTGAACGTCCGCCAGACCGGCGGCCGCGGCGCCGACATCCTGAGCTCGTACGCCCTCTGGGGCGGCCAGCTCGCCGCCAACAACGTGCTCGACAAGCCCCCGGCGGATGTGGCGAAGGACATCAAGAGCAACTACAGCTCGGCGGCGGCAGCGGCGGTCACCGGCGGCAACGGCCAGGTCTTCGGATACCCGACGGAGTTCAACACCTACGTCCTCTACTACAACAAGAAGATCCTCGCCGACGCCGGCTACGACTCCCCGCCCGCCGACTGGGCGCAGCTGAAGGAGATCGCCGAGAAGACCACGAAGAAGGACTCCTCCGGCAACTACCAGGTGCAGGGCATCTCGCTCATCCAGGACGGTGACAACCAGACGGCGCACCCGTTCCTGTCGCTGCTGGACGCCGCCGGCGGGAAGTTCCTCAAGCCGAACGGCGACTCGGCGCTCGACTCCAAGGCGAAGGCGGTCATGGAGCTCGAGTCCACGCTCGCCAAGAAGGGCGCGACCACCACGTCGATCATGCCGACCAAGGCGTTCCCGGCGAACCAGGTGGCCATGGCCATCCAGGCCAGCTGGTGGATCGGCAGCCTCAAGGCGCAGATGAAGGACAAGTACTCGGACGTCGGTACCGCTCCGGTCCCCGGCCCGAAAGCCGGCGAGCAGGGCTCGCTCGCGTACGCGTTCTTCACCGGCGTCAACGCGGGCAGCAAGCACAAGGAGCAGGCCTGGCAGTTCCTGACCTGGCTGAACTCGAACAAGAACTCCGCCGGCGTCACCGAGATGGGCGACTTCCTCGCGAGCAACGGGCTCATCCCGCCGCGCAAGGCCGACGCCGACGCGCTCGGGCCGAAGCTGCAGGCGGATGACCCCAACCTGAAGCCCATCTACGAGGCGGCCGGCTACGCGATGGCGGAGTCGAACGCGGCGAACGCGTACAAGGCGAAGACCTCGCTGCACAACGCGCTCGACCAGATCCTCGTCAACAACGCACCGGTCGGCAAGACGTTCGACGACCTGGTCGCAGAGATCAACCGTAAGTAGCCCGACACGAACTGCGGGAGGGGCGGTCCCCCCACCACCCCTCCCGCACCGCGGAGACACAGATGACAGGCACAGACCGATGACAGGCACAGTCGCGAGCGCCACCCGGGAGGCGGCGAGCGAGCTCCAGGCGGCCCGGCCACGCGCCAGGGCGACGAGCAGGAGGTTCAGGAGAGAAGGACGGGCCGGCTACCTCTTCCTGGCGCCGTCGCTGCTGTTCTTCACGGTCTTCCTGATCCTGCCGTCGTTCTTCGCGATCTTCCTCTCGCTCTCGCAGTGGGGAGGATACGACCTCACGCAGATCCACTTCATCGGCGTGAAGAACTACGGCGACATCCTCAACTTCAACAGCACGTTCGTCTCGCCGATCCTGGTGAACACCCTGGTGTTCGCGGCGCTCTCGGTGATCCTGGCCGTCGGCGGCTCGCTGATCGTCGCCCAGTGCATCGAGCGGCTGAAGTTCCAGGGGTTCTGGCGCTTCCTGTACTTCCTGCCGGTCGTCGCCACCGTCGTGGCGATCGGAAACGTGTGGAAGATGATGTACCAGCCGTCCGGGCTCATCAACGGCCTGCTGAACGCGCTGCACGTCAACTCGATCGGCTTCCTGTCCGATCCCAAGATCGCGCTGCCGTCGGTCGCCGTGGTGCAGGCGTGGGCATCCATCGGCGCGGCGGTGCTCATCCTGACCGCCGGTATCAAGGCGATCGACCGCAGCGTCTACGAGGCGGCCGAGCTCGACGGGGCGAACAGCTGGACGACGTTCTGGGGGGTGACCCTGCCGCTGCTGCGACCCTCCCTGGTCTTCGTCTTCATCACCCAGTGCATCGCCGGACTGCAGTCGTTCGCCCTGATCATCGTGATGACGAAGGACGGCGGCCCGGTGAACTCGACGAACGTCGCCGCGTTCGAGATGTACCAGCAGGCGTTCAAGTTCGGTGCCTGGGGAACGGCGAGCGCGATGGCGATGGTGCTCTTCCTGATCATCTTCATCATCACCCTGATCCAGCTCTGGGTCAGCCGACGAGCGGGAGACGACGACTGATGAGCACACTGACGAGCCGGACGAGGCCGCAGAGCCGGCCGCGGACGGGCCGCCGCAACAAGCGCGTGCGCACCCCGTGGTTCTCCTACATCGTCGTCGCAGCCGGCGGTGTCGCGATGGCGCTGCCGTTCTTCGACATGGTCTCCAGCTCCTTCAAGGGCTCCGGCGAGTACGGGATCCTGCCGTACCACTTCCTGCCGCAGGACTTCACCTGGAGCAACTACGGGGCCGCGTTCGAGGAGCTGCAGCTCGGCAAGCTGTTCCTGACCAGCGTGATCGTCACGGTCGCCGTCACGGCGTCCGTGCTGATCACCTCTGCGATGGCCGGCTATGCCCTGGCCAAGCTGCGCTTCCGCGGCAGGGACGTGATCTTCCGGTTCATCCTCGCCACGATGATGCTGCCGCCGTTCCTGCTGCTCATCCCCGACTTCCTGATCATGCTGAACTGGCCGCTGGTCGGCGGGAACAACATCCTCGGCCAGGGCGGCGACGGCGGCATGACGACGAACATCGTCTCGCTGATGCTGCCGTTCCTGGTCAGCGGCTTCGGCATCTTCCTGATGCGGCAGTTCATGGTCGGCGTGCCGAACGAGATGCTGGAGGCGGCGCGCATCGACGGCGCCGGCGAGTGGCGGCTGTTCTGGAGCGTCGTGCTGCCGCAGGCGAAGCCGGTGGCGATCACACTGGGCCTGATCACCTTCGTCGGCCAGTGGAACGAGTACATCTGGACATCGCTGATGGCCTCCACGAACCCGGACCTGATGACGCTCCCGGTCGGCATCCAGCTGCTGCAGAGCTTCATCGACCCCAACCGGACGATGCCGATCGTGATGGCCGGCATCGTCATCAGCACCCTCCCGGTGCTGATCCTGTTCCTCTTCCTGCAGAAGTACTACGTCAGAGGCGTCGTGCTCTCCGGCATGAAGTGAACACGCGGACGACGACACGAGAGAGACGAAAGAGGATCGCATGAGGACAGTGCTGGCCATCGGTGGGCACATCGGAGACATGGACCTGACGGCGGGGCCGACGCTGGCGAAGCTGGCGTTGGAGGGCACGCGCACGATCATCCTGGCCTGCACCTACGGGGAGCGCGGCCACCCGCGGCTCTCGCCGGACGAGTATCGCGTGCAGAAGGTGCGCGAGGGCGAGGAGTTCGCCGCGGGGATCGGCGCCGAGTTCCGGGTGCTCGACTACTCGGACGGGTTCCTGCCCGCGGACGATGAGGCGGCGAACCAGATCGCCGACATCATCCGCACCGAGAAGCCGGACACGATCATCACGCACTGGACGAAGAGCATCCACCGCGACCACGAGCACGCGGCGACCCTCGCGGAGCGGGCGCGGTTCCTCGCCTCGCTGCCGGTGGACAGCCCGCTCGGGCGGCACAGCGTCGCCACCTTCCTGCACGCGGACAACTGGGAGGACGCGGAGGGCTTCGACCCCGACGTGTACGTGCCGATCCCGGAGGAGGCCTTCCAGCGCTGGTCGGCGGCGATCCAGGGCCAGGCTTTCGCGCGCGGCGAGACCTACGGCTTCCGCTACATCGACTACTACACGGCGATGATGTCGGCACGCGGCTGCCTGGCGGGCGTCGAGCGCGCGTGCGGCTTCGCGCGCGGCGGCAGCTCGAAGTTCGAGCTCGCGGGTCCGTGAGCCCGGCGGCGGGACGGGTGCCGTCCGCGGACACCGGACGGCACGCCGTCGCGCGAGACGCCTCGCACTACCACCTGGTGCCGAAGACGGTCCTCGCGCCCGAGGACGCTCACGCCGTCGCCGCGGAGTTCGCGAAGGCGCGGGAGGCCGGACGGGCGATCACCTTCCGGTCGGGAGGCACGAGCCTGAGCGGCCAGGGCGTGACGGACGACGTCCTGCTCGACACCCGCCGGCACTTCCGCAGCGTCGAGGTGCTCGACGGCGGAACGCGCGTGCGCGTCGGGCCCGGCGCGACCGTCCGCCGGGTGAACGCCGCGCTCGCCAGGCACGGCAGGATGCTCGGCCCCGACCCGGCGAGCGAGGTCGCCTGCACGATCGGAGGCGTGCTGGCGAACAACTCCAGCGGAATGACGTGCGGCGTCGAGCACAACGCGTACCGCACGCTCGAGTCGCTGATCGTCGTGCTGCCGGGCGGCACCGTCCTGGACACCGCGGAAGCCGACGCCGACGCTGCGCTCGTCGCGGCGGAGCCCGGACTGCACGCCGGGCTGCTCCGGCTGCGGGACCGGGTGCGCTCGAACCCGGAGTCCGTAGCAACAGTGCGGCGGCTGTTCGCCAGGAAGAACACGATGGGATACGCGGTCAACGCGTTCCTGGACTTCGAGACGCCGGTCGACCTGCTGGCCCATCTGCTGATCGGCAGCGAGGGCACCCTCGGCTTCGTCGCCGAGGCGACGCTGCGCACGCTGCCGCTGCGCCCGGCCGTCGCGACCGGCCTGCTGGTCTTCGAGACGCTCGCCGCCGCGGCGGCCGTGGCGCCCGTTCTGGCCGCTGCCGGCTTCGCCGCCGTCGAGCTGATGGACGCGACCGCGCTGCGCGTCGCCCAGGGGCTGCCGGAGTGCACGCCGGACGTGGCGGCGCTCGATGTCGCCGGGCACGCCGCCCTGCTCGTCGAACTGCAGGAGCGCGACGACGAGGCCCTGCTGGCCGCCGCCGAACGCTCGGCCGGTGCGCTCGCCGAGCTCGGCTTCGCGGACGCGCTGAGCAGGGAGCCGGAGCGGCGCGGCGCGCTCTGGCACATCAGGAAGGGGCTCTACACCTCCGTCGCCGGCGCCCGTCCCACCGGAACGACCGCCCTGCTGGAGGACATCGCCGTTCCGGTCGAGCACCTGGCGGAGGCGTGTGAGCGGCTCACCGCCCTCTTCGAGCGCTACGGCCAGCGCGACGCCGTGATCTTCGGCCACGCCAAGGACGGCAACCTGCACTTCATGCTCACCGAGCGCTTCGACGGGCCGGCCGCGGTCGAACGCTACGCCCGCATCACCGAGGAGATCGTCGAGCTCGTGCTCGACCTGGGCGGCGCGCTCAAGGCCGAGCACGGGACCGGACGGGTGATGGCGCCCTTCGTCGAGCGCCAGTACGGGCCGGAGCTGTACGCGGTGATGCGGGAGCTGAAGGAGCTCGTCGACCCGCACGGCATCCTGAACCCCGGCGTCGTGATCACCGACGACGCCCTGGCGCACCTGCGCGACCTCAAGGCGACCCCCGCGGTGTCCCCGGTGGTCGACCGCTGCGTGGAGTGCGGGTACTGCGAGCCGGTCTGCCCGTCCCGCGACCTCACCCTGACCCCGCGCCAGCGGATCGTGCTGCTCCGCGAGATCGCTCAGGCGCAGGAGCGCGGCGACGACGCGCTGGCGGCCCGGCTGCGCGCCGACTACACGTACCAGGGGGTGCAGACCTGCGCCGTCGACGGGATGTGCGCGACCACCTGCCCGGTCGGCATCAACACCGGTGACCTGGTGCGCTCGCTCCGCGCCGAGGATGCGCACGGCGTCCCGGACGCGGCCTGGTCGGCGGCGTCGCTGGCCTGGGGGCCGGCGACGCGCGCGGTGTCCGCCGCGCTCACCGTGGCCGACGCGCTGCCCGCCCCGGCCGTCGCCGCGGTGACCGGTGCCGCCAGGGCGGTGCTCGGCGCCGAGCAGGTGCCGGCGTACTCGGCCGAGCTGCCGCGCGGCGGCCGCGGCCGCCGTCCGCGCCCCTCGCCGGACGCGGAGGCGGTGTACCTGCCCGCGTGCGTCGGCACCATGTTCGGCAGCGCCGACGGTCCCGACGTCTCGGAGGCGTTCCTCGCGCTGTGCGAGCGGGCCGGTGTGCCGGTGCGCGTGCCGGACGGGATCGGCGGGCTCTGCTGCGGCACGCCGTGGAAGTCGAAGGGCCACCTGTCCGGCTACGCCCGGATGTCCGATCGGCTGCGCGACGACCTGCTCGCGGCGACCGAGGGCGGCCGCCTGCCGGTGGTGTGCGACGCGAGCAGCTGCACGGAGGGGCTGATCGTCGCGCTCGGCGGGGCCGGCGTCCGGGTGCTGGACGCGGTCGCGTTCGCCCGCGAACGGCTGCTGCCGGCGCTCACGGTCACCGCGAGGGCAGGGTCGCTCATGCTGCACCCCACCTGCTCGTCCGTGCAGCTCGGCATCGACGCGGACCTGCACGCCATCGCCGGGGCGGTGGCCGAACGGGTCGACGTGCCGGTCGACTGGAACTGCTGCGGGTTCGCGGGCGACCGCGGGCTGCTGCATCCCGAGCTCACGGCGTCGGCGACCGCGCGCGAGGCCGCCGAGGTGGCGGCGGGAGAGCACGACCTCTACGCCTCGCTCAACCGCACCTGCGAGCTCGGCCTCACCCGGGCGACGGGCCGGCCGTACGAGCACATCCTGCAGCAGCTGGAACGCGCGACGCGCTGAGCGCCCCTCAGGCCGCCGGCGCTTCGCGCACCCAGCCGGCCGTGACGTGCTGCACGTGGGCGCCGTCCAGGTCGGAGAGCTTCACGCCGGCGAATCGGGCGGCGAGCTCGGAGGTCTGGACGCGCGCGGGCGGGGCGTCGTCGGTGAGCACCCCGACGATCACCTCGGCGACGCCCTCCGGCGTCTGCGCGACCGACGGGTCGAAGGCGGACGCCGTGCGGTCGAGGTAGGCGTGCAGTGCGGGCTCGTACGGCGTTCCGACGGCGGCAGGCGTCTCGTCGAGGCCGACGTTGGCGACGAACTCGGTGGTCACCGCGCCCGGCTCGACGACCGTCACCCGGACGCCGAGCGTCGCCGCGACCGGCGTGAGCGATTCGAGGAAGCCCTCGACGGCGAACTTGGCAGCGCAGTACGCCTCGTTGAACGGCTGCCCGACGACGCCGCCGACGCTGGAGACGGTGACGATCCGGCCGCGGCTCTCGCGCAGCAGCGGGAGCACCGCCTTGGTGACCGCGACCACGCCGAAGAAGTTGACCTCCATGACGGCCCTGACCTCGTCCAGCGTCTCCAGCTCGATCGTGCCGACGTGGCCGGCGCCGGCGTTGTTGAGCAGCGCGTCCAGCCGGCCGTACGTGCCGACGATGCGGTCGACGCACGCGGCGACCGAGCCGGGGTCCGTGACGTCCAGCGGCTGGATGTCGAGGTCGACGCCGGCGTCGGCGGCCGCGGAACGCAGCCGGCCGGCCTTGCCGGTGTCGCGCATGGTCGCGACCACCCGGAAGCCGGCGCGGGCGGCGGCGACCGCGGTGGCGAGGCCGATTCCGGAGGACGTTCCGGTGATGAGCAGGACGGGTTCGGTCATGCCGCCCAGTCTGGCACCGCGTCCCTCCGCCCGGCGTGCGGGATTCAGCGCCGGCGGACCGGGCGCACGCTCAGCGACTCCACGGTGCCGGAGGCGGGCAGGTCGACGGCGACGCGCACGGTCGCTGCGACCATCTCCGGGGTGATCGTGAAGTCGGTGTCGTACGCGTTGCCCTCCTTGGCGACGAGTGCGCGCTGCATGTCGGTGTCGACGCGGCCGGGGTGGATGCTGCTGACCCTGACCCGGCCGCGCTCCTCCTCGCGCAGCGCGTCGGTGAGCGCCCTCGCCGCGAACTTCGAGCCGGAGTACACGGCGCTTCCCGCGCCGCTGGCGAGGCCGGAGCCGCTGTTGATGACGACGACGATGCCCTCGGCGCGGCGCAGCGCCGGCAGTGCGAGCCGGGTCAGCTCGGCGACGGCGAACACGTTCACCTCGAACACGCGCCGCCAGGTCTCCAGCGTCGTCGCCTCCACGGTGTCGCCGTCCTCGACGCCCGCCGAGTGCACGAGCACGTCCAGCCGCTCGGGGAGCGCGGGCAGCTCGCCGCCGGTCAGCTCCGCGACGAACGGCTCCGCAGACGGCAGCGCGGCGACGACCGCGGCGACGGCGTCCGCATCCCGGCCGCCGACGAGCACGTGGTGGGTGCGGCCGAGCTCCTCGGCGACCGCGCGGCCGATCCCGCGGGAGGCTCCGGTGACGAGGGCGACGGGACGGGAGACGGCTGGGCTCGGCGGTGTCATCCTCCGAGCCTACGCGGGCAGCCCGCGACGGTCCGGTGTCGGTCGCGTCCCCTAGCATCGGCAGCATGGCCGACGAGAGCGCTCCACTGATCCTGCCCGACGTCGCCGCCTGGCGCGGGTGGCTGGACGCCAACGAGGACGTCTCGGACGGCGTGTGGCTGGTGCTCGCCAAGAAGGGTGTCACCGACCCCACCTCGCTCAGCTATGCGGAGGCGCTCGACGAGGCGCTGTGCTCCGGCTGGATCGACGGCCAGCGCAAGAGCAGGGACGACACCACCTTCCTGCAGCGCTACACGCCGCGCCGGGGCGCATCGCTGTGGTCGAAGCGCAACATCGGCATCGTCACGGCGCTCATCGACGCGGGCAGGATGCGTGAACGCGGCCATGCCGAGATCGAGCGGGCGAAGACCGACGGACGCTGGGGGCGGGCGTACTCTGGCGCCGCCACCATCGAGCTCCCGGACGACCTCGCCGCGGCGCTCGCCGGGTCGCCGGCCGCCGCCGAGCTGTTCGGCCGGCTGAACGGCGCGAACCGGTACTCCGTGCTGCACCGGGTGACGACCGCGCCGAGCGCGACCAGCAGGGCGA
This sequence comes from Leifsonia sp., assembly GCF_051955155.1. NCBI lineage: Bacteria > Bacillati > Actinomycetota > Actinomycetes > Micrococcales > Microbacteriaceae > Leifsonia > Leifsonia sp. The sequence goes on along the minus strand of NZ_JBQCGZ010000079.1, from coordinate 27,513 downwards.
ACCGCATCGCGAAGCTGGTCGGAATGCTGGAGCGCGGGGAGACCCCGCACCCGCAGTGACGACCGCGCGGCGGCTGGATACAGTTCCCCTATGCAGACACGGATCGCTGGCCAGGACGACATCGACGCGGTGACCACGGCGATCGCGCTCGCCTTTCTCGACGACCCGGTCTGGGGCCCGGCGCTCGCGAGCGCGGACGGCGGGACTTCGCACCTGGAGGCGTTCTGGCGGTTCTTCGTGGCCGGGGCCGTCCCGCACGGCAGGGTGTTCCTGCAGGACGGGCCTGCCGGCGAGGCCGCGACCGTCGCGGTCTGGCTGCCGCCGGGCGTACCGGAGCTGACCGAGGAGCAGGAGCGCGAGGTGGATGCGCTGATGGCGTCGACGCTCACGGCCGAGCGGTTCGCGGACTACCAGCGGCTCTGGACGCTCTTCGACGACGCGCACCCGCACGAGCAGGAGCACATGTACCTCAGCCTGCTCGCGACCCATCCCGACCACCGCGGCCGCGGGATCGGGCAGCGGCTGCTCGCCGACACCCTGGCCCGTTTCGACGCCGAGGGACTGCCCGCGTACCTGGAGTCGACCAACCCCGGCAACGACCACCGCTACGCGCGCGCCGGCTTCCGGCCGGTCGGCGGGTTCCGCTCGGTGATCGACCAGGCGGCGGTCACCACGATGTGGCGGGACGCGCGGCCCGTGTGAGCCGGGCGGGCGTCGCCCCCGCACGACCTGCGCGGGCGCAGGCGGGGTCTAGACGCGCGGCGGGCGGATGCGGGAGCCTCGGCGCACAGCCACCGGCGAAGGAGCCCCCATGAAGCAGAACCTGCCTGCAGCCGTCATCGCGTCCGCCAACCGCGCGCTCGCCGAGAGCCTGCCGTTCGCCGACGCGCAGGACTTCGAGGACGCCGATCGCGGCTTCCTCGGCACGCTCGACGACCCGGTGATCCGTGCGGCAGACGGGTCGGTGGTGTGGGACGCCTCCCGCTACGACTTCGTGACCGGGGAGGCGCCGGCGACGGTGAACCCGAGCCTCTGGCGGCAGTCCGCGCTGGTCGCCAAGCACGGCCTGTTCGAGGTGGTGGAGGGCGTCTACCAGGCCAGGGGGCTCGACCTCTCGGTGATGTCCTTCCTCGAGACGGACGGCGGCGTCGTGGTCGTCGACCCCCTGATCTCCCAGGAGACCGCGGCCGCGGCCCTCGGCTTGTACCGCGCGCACCGGGGCGAGCGGCCGATCGTCGCGGTGATCTTCACGCACAGCCACATCGACCACTTCGGTGGCGTGCTCGGCATCCTCGACCCCGAGGACGTGCACGCCGGGCGCGTGCAGATCGTGGCCCCGGTCGGGTTCCTGGAGCACGCGATCGCCGAGAACGTGTACGCCGGGACCGCGATGGGCCGCCGCGCCGGCTACATGTACGGCGCCGCGCTCGACCGCGGTCCCTCCGGTCAGGTCGGCGCCGGCCTCGGGCAGACGACCTCGACCGGGAACCCCGGCATCCTGGTGCCGACCATCGACGTGCGGGCGACGGGAGAGCGGCACACCTTCGACGGCCTGGAGGTGGAGTTCCAGCTCGCGCCGGGGACGGAGGCGCCGTCCGAGATGCACTTCCACCTGCCGCGCTACCGCGCGCTGTGCATGGCGGAGAACACCACGCACAACCTGCACAACCTGCTCACGCTGCGCGGCGCGCTGGTGCGCGACCCGCACGTGTGGTCGCAGTACCTGACCGAGGCGATCGAGCGGTACGGCGCGGAGACCGACGTGCTGTTCGCGTCCCACCACTGGCCCACCTGGGGAGCGGAGCGGGTCGTGCACTTCCTCGGCGTGCAGCGCGACCTGTACGCCTACCTGCACGACCAGACCCTGCGGATGCTCAACAAGGGGCTGACCGGCGCGGAGATCGCCGAGGACTTCCCGCTGCCGCCCGCGCTGGAGGCGGAGTGGAGCACGCGCGGCTACTACGGATCGGTCTCGCACAACGTCAAGGCGGTCTACCAGCGCTACATGGGCTGGTTCGACGGCAACCCGGCCCGGCTCTGGCCGCACCCGCCGCAGCAGCTCGCCACCCGTTACGTCGCCGCGATCGGCGGGCTGGATCGCGTCGTCGAGCTCGCGCGCGAGGCGTACGACGGCGGGGACTTCCGCTGGGCCGCGACGCTCCTGGACCACGCGGTCTTCGCCGCCCCGGACGCCGAGGAGGCGAAGGCGCTGCTCGCCGACACCCTGGAGCAGCTCGGCTACGGCGCCGAGAACGGCACCTGGCGCAACTTCTTCCTCTCCGGCGCCACCGAGCTGCGCGAGGGGAACTTCGGGACGCCGACGTCGGCCGACGCCCCGGCGATCCTGGCGCAGCTGTCGCCGGAGCAGCTCTTCGACGCGGTCGCGATCCGCGTCGACGGCCCGCGGGCGTGGGACCTCGACCTGGCGATCGACATCACCCTCACCGACCTGGGCCGCAGCTTCCGGCTGACGCTGCACAACGGCGTCCTGGTCACCGTGGAGCGCGAGCCGAGGGATGACGCCCAGCTGCACCTGAGTCTGACCAAGCCGCGGCTGCTGACCCTGGTCGGCGGCGACACCCGCCCGGATGGGCTGACCGTCGAGGGCGACCCCGGCGTGCTGGAGACGCTGACGGGCGTGCTGGACGCCGGCGATCCCGGCTTCGACATCGTGCTGCCGTGAGCCACCCCGCGCTCTCACGCCCTCCGCGCCGGCGCGCCCGCGCAGCGTGGGGCTAGCCAGAGGCGGCCGCGGGCTGCACACTGGGGCGTGCGGGCGCCCGTGCCGGGCGCGTGATCCTTCGGGGGAGGGAGACGCATGAAGCAGACGTGGTGGGGAGTCGTCGCGCTCTTCGGATTCGTCGCGGTGGCGGCCGTGGCCCTCTACGTGACCAATCCGCCCGGCCAGCTCGGGCTGGCGGTGGTGGACGCGGTGGTCGCCGCGGTCGCGCTGCTCGCCGCGGTCGTCGGCGCGGTGCTCCTGAGCGGCCCGGCGGCCGCCGAGCAGCCGTAGGCGCGCTGCGCCGCCGCGCGGTCCCTCAGCCCGCCAGCGCCTCGGCGACCGCCTGCTCCACCGTCAGCTCGCGGCCGGCCGTGATCGCCTCGGCCACCTCGGCCGCGTGCTCTCCGGCGAGCAGGTCGTCCAGGTAGCGCTGGTGGAAGGTGAACGTCGGGCCGTTGTGCAGACCGCTGCGCTCGCGGAGGGCCCGCGACGCTCCGGCCAGCCGGCCGGCGCGCTCCGCGTCGCCCGAGAGCGCGGCCACCGCCACCATCCCCTCCAGCCCGTACGCGATCCCCTCGACGTGGCCGAGTGCGGCGGAGACGGTGACGCTCAGCGCGAAGTCGGCCCTGGCGGCGGCGACATCCCCGCGCATCAGCTCCGTCCAGCCGCGGTGGTAGCTCGCGATCCGCTCGCCGACGCGGTCGCCCGCGTGCTGGGTGAGCGCGAGGCTGGCGGCGAAGTGGTCCTGCGCCTCGTCGAGCCTGCCCTGGCGGAGCGCGACCCTGCCGAGCAGCACGAGCGCCATCGACTCGCCCCAGACGCTGGAGACGCCGCGGAACAGCTCCAGCGCCGTCTCCATCACCTCGCGCGCCCGGTCGGTGTCCGGCTGCTCTCCCGCGAGCAGCGCGAGCGCGAGCGAGATCCGCGCGAGCCCCTCGCCGTCGGGATCGCCGGTGCGCCGGAAGAGGTCGGCGCTCTCGGTGAGGTCGGCGGCGACGCTGCCGTCCGGGTCCTTCCAGAACATGATGGTCCTGCTGAAGTAGAGCGCGATCGCGCGGGTATGGTCGGCGAGCGGATCGCGCGAGGCGAGCGCCTCGTCCATCCAGGTGCGCACCTCGCCGAGCAGGCCGGTCACCCACCAGTAGAGGTACAGGCTGAAGGCGAGCTGCGCCGCGCGGTCCCAGTCGTGGCCGTCGAGCAGGAAGCGCTCGGCCGCCCGCAGGTTGTCGCGCTCGTCGCCGAGCCGCTGCATCCACTCGCGCTGGCCCGGGCCCTTCAGGTCCTGGCGGGCGGCATCGCCGAGCGCGAGAAAGTAGCGCGCGTGCGCGTCGCGGACCGCCGGCTGCTCGCCGCTCGCCGCCAGCTGCTCCCTGGCGTACTCGCGCACGATGGCCTGCATGGAGAACCGCGGCCGGTCCTCCCCGTCGTGCTGGCCGACCAGGCTGCTGTCCACGAGCGCGGCGAGGCCGGAGAGCACGTCAGCGTCCTGCCCGCCGATGAACTCCGCCGCCTCCAGCGTGAAGCCGCCCTCGAAGACGCCGAGCCGGGCGAGCAGCAGGCGCTGGTCGTCGTCGAGCAGCTGCGTGCTCCACTCGATCGTGCGCCGGATGGTCTGCTGGCGCTCCGGTAGGTCGCGGGAGCCGCCGACCAGGACCGAGAGCCGGCGGTCCAGCCGGTCCAGCAGCTCGGCGGGGGAGAGCACGCGCACGCGTGCCGCCGCCAGTTCGATCGCGAGCGGGACGCCGTCCACCGCGTCGCACACCCCGGCGACGGCGGCGGCGTTGTCGTCGGTGATCTCGAAGTCCGGCTTCACCGCGTGCGCGCGCTCCACGAAGAGGTCGAGCGCCTGCTGGTCGGCGAGCGGGCCGACCTCGTAGCTCTGCTCGGCGCTCACCCGCAGCAGCGCCCTGCTGGTGACCAGGATGGCGACGTCGGGCGACGCGGCGAGCAGCGTCGTGAGCGCGGGCGCGGCGTCGAGCACCTGCTCGAAGTTGTCGAGGACGAGCAGGATGCTGCGGCCCTGCAGCGCCGTCGACAGGTTCTCCATGATCGGGGCGTCACCGGTGTCGCGCACGCCGAGCGCCTGCGCGATGCGGCTGGGCACCCGGGCCGGATCGTGCACCGCGGAGAGGTCGACGAACACGGAGCCGTCCTCGTAGTCCGGCGCCGCCTCCCGCGCCGCCGCGATCGCGAGCCGGCTCTTGCCGATGCCGCCGGGGCCGACCAGGGTGACCAGCCGGGTCCCGCCGCGCAGCATCCCGGTGAGCGCGGCGACGTCGCCCTCCCGGCCGACCAGCCCGGTGAGCGGGGTCGGCAGCCGGACCGGGTCCGCTGCCGCCTCCGCGCCCCGCTGCACCGGGATGGGCGAGGTGCGGCTCTGGTCGAAGCGCTCCGCGAGCAGGGTCGCCAGGTCGGCCTCGACCAGCCGGGCGAGCTCGCGCGGCGTCTCGAAGTACTTGTACGCGGCGCGGTCGTCGTTCCGGATGCGGTCGAGCAGCTCGCTCAGCCGCGGCTCGCGGTTCGTGGCGGGCGCCTTGACGTAGAGCAGGCGCGGCAGGTCGTCCGGGCACAGGTTGTACTCGTCCTCGAGGCCGGAGACGGTCTCCTCCGGCGCGACCCAGCCGTAGCGCTCCCAGTAGAGCCCGAGGAACACGTCGGACTGCTGCAGGTAGGCGCGGTAGAGCTCGCGCGGGGGATGCGGACGGGCGCCCAGCTCGAACATCACCGGCGCCAGGTGCAGCCGCTCGATGGCCGTCTGGGCGGCGCGGCGCTCGGCCGCGAGCTCCTGCAGGGTGGAGGAGACGAAGATCCGTAATCGCTGATCGGGAGTCCTGATTACATGAGGGGCGCTCATGTTATGTCATTGTGTGACGTCCCTATGCAAATGTACAGACTCACTTTGGCGCCTCCACCCCGCGGGGGCGGCCGGCGCTCACATGTCGCGGTAGCGCTTCGCGGCGGCGGCGGCCTCGCGCAGGCCGTCCGCGTCGAGCCGGACGACGTATCCCGGGGTGTCGCGCTGCACGCGCCAGCCCTCGGCGAGCGCGCCCAGATCCACCGCGTCGAAGCCGAACTCGTCGACCAGGGCGGCGACTCTGGCGCGGGCGTCGGGGTCGTCGCCCGCGACGGCGAGCGCCCGGCGGCCAGGCGTCCCCGCGGGAGCGCTCTCCGCGGTCAGCGCGGCGGCGCCGATGTGGTTGAACGCCTTCACGACGCGGCTCTGCGGCAGCACGGCCTGGAGCCGCTCCGCGACCGTCGTCGACTCGTCGTCGAGCTCCGGGATGTTGCCGTCGCGCTGCGGGTAGTAGTTGTTCGTGTCGATCACGATCTTGCCGGCGAGCTCGGCGACCGGGAGGGTCGCCTCGGCCGCGAGCGGGGTCGTCACCACCACGATGTCGGCGGCCGCTGCCGCCTCGGCGGGCGTGGCCGCCCTGGCGTGCTCTCCGAGCTCGCCGACGAGGGCGGAGAGCGTCTCCGGTCCCCGCGAATTGCTCATCACCACGTCGTACCCTCGCGCCACCGCGAGCCGCGCCAGCTGAGAACCGATGTGTCCGGACCCGATGAAACCGATCGTCGTCATGCCCCCTCCCAACGCCGTCCCCGCCTCCCCGATTCCCGCCTCCCACCGGTCGAGTACGCGAATTCTCTGCGTACTCGACCGTTACGGCCCGAGTTTCTGCGTACTCGGCGGGTCAGAGGCCCTCGGCGACGGCGGCGGCGGCATGGAGCCACGCGCGGCGGGTGCGCGGGGCCAGGGTGTCGAACGAGAGCCGGCCGCCGTGCATCTCCGGGTCGAACGGGATGGTCACCGCGCGGCGCGCGAGCGGCTCGAAGCCCGCGGCGACGCGGCGCACGTCGGACGCCGGTCCGGTGCGCTCGGACTGCGAGACGATCACCACCGCATCCCGTGCCAGCCGGGCGGACTGCGCGTCGCGCTGCATCAGCGCCTCCAGCAGCAGGGCGCCTGCCTCGGCGTGCTCGCCGAGCGCCGTGGTGGCGATGACGAGCTGGTCGGTGTGGTCGATCATCCGCAGCCAGCGCTCGGCCGACTCGTCGTTGCCGCTGTCGATGATGACCAGCCGGTAGAACTTGGTGGCGACCTCGTGCAGCCGGTCGAAGTCCTCCGACGAGATGCGCTGCTCGGTGGCCAGCATGGTCGGGTTCGAGCGGAGCACGTCGTACTTGTCGGCGTTCTGATGGTGCACGAAGTGGCCGATGTCCGCGGTGCGCGCGCCGGCGGAGAGCAGGGTGTCGGTCGCGGGCAGCAGGGACTGCACGGTCGCGTCGTGTGCGTCCTGCTCCGTGCGCCAGCCGAGCGTGCCGCGGGTCTCGTTGTTGTCCCACGCCAGCACGCCGGCGCCGCCGTTCCTGGCGAACACCGCCGCCAGCAGTGCGGTGGTCGGCGTCTTGTTGGCGCCGCCCTTGCCGTTGACGATCGCGATCGTACGCGGACCCGCCCAGTGCCTGCTCACGGCATCCAGCTCGGCGCGCTCGCGCAGCTCGGCGGCGGACGGAGCCAGCGGGATGCCTGCGCGGGCGAGCGCGCCGCGCACGCCCTGCTTCGCCCGGTCGGGCCGCGGGTTCTCGACGTAGAGGAAGGACTCGCGCTCCGGCGCGGGCCGCGGCAGCAGCGTCACCGGGGCGGACGGGGTCTCCTGGCCGGCGCCGGCGGCGCGTGCGGCGGAGGCGGGTGCGGAGGCGGCAGGCGCGGCGGCGACGGGCGCGGCGGCGACGGGCGCGGCCGCCTCCTCGTCCCCGGCGCCTTCCGGCAGCGGCTCCTCGTCGCCGATCGAGCCGTCGGGGTGGACGACGAGCAGCCAGTCGCCCTCCTCGTCGGAGACCATGAGCTGCACCGGGCGTCCGGCGGAGGCGGCGATCTCGCCGACGCGGCGCAGCACCGCCTCGCGCAGGCGCTCCGTGCTCGCCTCGGCGAACTCCTCGCGGGAGCCGTCGACGACCAGCTCGCCGGTCGCGTCGGTGCCGAAGCGCGCACTCAGGTGCGGGGGCAGGGGCAGATTGAGGGCCACGGGACTCCTTCCGGGCCGGCGAACGGGGGAGTTCGCAGACCGACTCCGCACGGTAGACCCGTTTCCGCCCCCGATCGAGTCCCGCTCAGGGGATTGCCAGGGCCCCGGGAATCCCGGCCCGCGCCCGGTACAGCTCCGCCAGCTGCGCGCCGGTCAGCTCCGCTCCCGTGCGGTCGGTGTGCTCCTGCACGACGCGGGCGAACGCGACCTGCTCCTCGCGCGTGAGCACGATGCCCTGCTCCTCCAGCAGGTGCGCGATGCCGCCCTTGCCCGACTGCGAGTTGACGCGGATCACCGCCTCGTAGCTACGGCCGAGGTCCGCCGGGTCGATGGGCAGGTACGGCACCCGCCACTCCAGCTCCGCCTCCGGGACCCCGGTCGCCGCGGCGCGCGCCCGGTGCTCGGCGAATCCCTTGCGGATGGCGTCCTGGTGGGTGCCGCTGAACGCGGTGTGCACGAGTTCGCCCACGTACGGGTGGCGCGGGTGCAACGGGATGCGCGTGCAGTCCTCGACCACCGCGCGCACCTCGTCGATGCGCGAGAAGTCGACCATCGGGTCGACGCCCTGCGCGTGCAGGTTCAGCGCGAGCGTCGCGAGGTCGACGTTGCCGGTGCGCTCGCCGTTGCCGAAGATGCAGCCCTCCACGCGCTGCGCGCCCGCGAGCACGGCGAGCTCCGCGCACGCGATGCCGGTGCCGCGGTCGTTGTGCGGGTGCACCGACAGGATCACGGAGTCGCGGCGCGCGAGGTTCCGGTGCATCCACTCGATCTGGTCGGCGTAGACGTTCGGCGTCGCCACCTCCACCGTCGCCGGCAGGTTGAGGATCACCGGCCGGTCGGGCGTCGCCAGCCAGCGCGCGGTCACCGCGTCGCAGACCTCCAGGGCGAACTCCGGCTCGGTGAGGTTGAACACCTCCGGCGAGAACTCGAAGCGGGTGTCCGGCCGGTCGCCGGCCAGCCGGAGAACGTCGTCCGCCCCGGCCAGGATCAGGTCGAGCAGCTCCCGGCGCTGCCGTCCGAGCACGACGTCCCGCCAGATCGGCGCCGTCGCCGTGTAGAGGTGGATGACGACCGGGTTGCGCAGGCCGCGCACCGACTCCACGGTGCGCTCGATCAGGTCGCGCCTGGCCGGGGTGAACACCACGATGGTGACGTCCTCCGGCGCGATCCGCTCCTCGGCGAGCAGGCGAACGAAGTCGTAGTCGGTGCGCGAGGCGCTGGGGTAGCCGACCTCGATCTCGGTGTAGCCCATCCGCACCATCAGCTCGAAGAACCGGCGCTTGCGCGCGGGGTCCATCGGTTCGGCGAGCGCCTGGTTGCCGTCGCGCAGGTCGACCGGCACCCAGAGCGGGGCGGCGGCGATGCGGGCGGACGGCCAGCTGCGGTCGGTGAGCGGAACGTCGACGCGGGTGTGGACGTCGCGGTAGCGGTGCGACGGCATCCCGGAGGGGCGCTGGCGGTTCCAGGATGCGGCGGTGGGGGCGGTGGTCTCGGTCACGGGTCCTTCTCTTCTCTCGCGTTCGGTCGGCGACCGGCGCGACGAGGAACCCGCGGACTCCGCGGCGGGGCGCCGGTCAGACCCCGCCGCGGCGGGGAAGGAGGAGGCGTCCGATGTGCATGCAGCGACCGTAGCACTCCTCAGACAAGTAGACAAGTGCAAGCGAGGGGCCGCGCTAGGATGGGCGCGTGACCGTCCTCCGCTCCCCGCTCGCCGACCAGGCGGCAGACGCGCTGCTCGCGCGCATCCGCGCCGGCGAGTGGACGCTCGGCGAGCGCCTGCCCGGCGAGACCACCCTGGCGCCGCAGCTCGGCGTCGGCCGGTCGACCGTGCGCGAGGCTATCCGCCAGCTCGCCGGCCGCGGCGTCCTCCAGTCGCGCCAGGGGGCAGGCGTCTTCGTCACGGCGCTCGACGTGCCGGAGGACTGGGACGCTGTGCTCCGCAGGGCGGGCATCGTCTCCGTGATCGAGGCGCGCACCGCGATCGAGTCGGAGGCGGCCGCCCTCGCTGCCGAGCGCCGGACGCCGACCGAGCTGCGCGCGCTGCGCAGGGCGCTGCAGGCCAGGGCCGTCCCGGCCGCGACGATCGAGGCGCACGTCGACGCCGACACCGCCTTCCACCGCGCGGTCGTCGCCGCGGCGCACAACGACATCCTGAGCGAGCTGTTCGACGGGTTCGTGCCGCGCTCCCGCGAGGCGATGGTGCAGCTGCTGCGCCTGCGCCCGGCGCCTGACGCCGCGGCCGACCAGGACGCGCACGCCGCGCTCGTCGACGCCATCGCCCGCCAGGACCCGGAGGCCGCCGCCCGGCAGAGCCGCGGCCACCTCGCCTCCCTGAAGACCAGACTCGCCTAGGAGAGCCATGACCGACACAGTCCTCGAACTCCGCGACGTCACCTTCCGCCGCGACGGCACACGGATCCTCGACGGGATCGACCTGACCGTCCGCGCCGGCGAGCACTGGGCGCTTCTCGGCCCGAACGGCGCGGGCAAGAGCACGGTGCTCGGCTTCTGCGGCGCGCTGACCTTCCCGACCAGCGGGACGGTGGACGTGCTCGGCCGGCGGCTCGGCCGGGTGGAGCTGCAGGAGCTGCGGCGGCACATCGGCCACGTGAACCCGCGGCACCCGGTGCGCTCGCCGCTGTCGGTGACGGACGTCGTCCTCACCGGCATCACCGGGACGCTGGAGCGGCCGATGCGCTGGGAGCCGACCGCCGCCGAGCTCGCCCGCGCGCGCGAGCTCATCCACACGGTCGGGCTCGACGACCACCGGGAGTCGCGCTGGCCGACGCTCTCGCAGGGGGAGCGGGGTCGCAGCCTGATCGCCAGGGCGCTGATCTCCGACCCCCGGCTGCTGCTGCTCGACGAGCCGACCACCGGACTCGACGTCGCCGCGCGCGAGCAGCTGCTGGAGACGATCGACGACCTCTCGCACAGCGCGCCGGAGCTCGCCTCCGTGCTCGTGACGCACCACCTGGAGGAGCTGCCGGAGACCACGACGCACGCGCTGCTCATCTCGCACGGCCGCATCGTCGCCGTCGGGCCGATCGCGGACGCGATCACCACGGAGAACGTCACTCGCGCCTTCGAGCATCCGATCCGGGTGGAGCGCGCGGACGGCCGCTGGAGCGCCCGTGCCGTGCGCGAGCGGGTCGGCGGGTAGCGGCCTCAGCCCAGCTGCAGCAGCAGCTCCTCGACCTCCCGGCCGGTGCCGGCGGCGAACGAGGCCTCGCTGCCCGCCCGGGCGAAGCCGGCGCGTTCGAGAACGCGGAGCGAGCCGACGTTCGCCGCGGCGACCCTGGCGTGCAGCGGCCGCTCTTGCTCCGACGCGACCAGCAGCCGGAGCGCGGCGGTCGCGATGCCGTTGCCCCAGAGCTCGCGGCGGATCCAGTAGGTCACCTCGCGCTCGCCGCCCAGCGTGAACGCGCCGACTGTGCCGGCGAAGACGCCGTCCGCCTCCACGGCGCGCACCGCTATCGACGGCGAGGTGCGCATCCGGTGCAGGCGCTCGTCGAACGCAGCGCGATCGTCGGGATCGGCGACGGTGAACGCGGCCAGCCGGATCGACTCCCGGTCGCGCATCATCTCGAAGATCGCGTCGGCGTCGTCGTCCCTGACCGCGCGGAGTCGAACCAGCATGCCCGCATGCTAGCGCCGGGGCACCTTCTCGAGCGCGAACTCCATCGCCAGCTGTGCCGCGACCAGCGCGGCGGAGGCCGCGGCCATCCCCACCTGGGCGGACGGATCGGTGACGTTGCCCGCCGCCCAGACGCCGGGGACGGCCGTGCGGCCCTGGGCGTCGGCGGGCAGGTGCTCGCCGATCCCCGCCGGGTGCTCGGCCGCCGCGAGGCCGAGACCGGCCAGGAACGGCGCGTCGATGCGCGAACGCGGACCGATCACGACCGTCTCGACGGGGTGGACCGTCCCCGCCACCCGCAGGCCCGCGACGCGCCCGTCCCGCAGCTCGACCGCCTCGACCGCCCCCTCGACGACGGGGATGCCGCGCTCCACCGCCTGCTCGGCGAGGCCGGGCTGCCCGTTGGCGAACACCGTCACGTCCGGGCTCCACTGGTGGAACAGCAGCGCCTGGTGCAGGGCCCGCTCGCTCAGCGCGAGGACGCCGATCGCGGTGTCCCGCACCTCCCAGCCGTGGCAGAACGGGCAGTGCACGACCTCGGAACCCCAGCGCTCGCGCAGGCCGGGGAGGTCCGGGAGATCGTCGACGAGGCCGGTGGCGACGATCAGTCGGCGCGCGCCGATCCGCCTGCCGCCGTCCACGGTGACCACGAACCCGTCGCCGGCGGCGCGCGCGTCCGTCACGGTGCCGTCCAGGACGGTGCCGCCGTATCCGCGCACCTCGTCCCGCCCGCGGGCGAGCAGCTCGGCCGGCGGCGTGCCGTCGCGGCCGAACAGGCCGTGCACCTCGCCGGCCGGCGCGTTGCGCGGTGCCCCCGCGTCCACCACGAGTACGGCCACCCTGGCCCGCGCGAGCATCAGCCCGGCGCTGAGTCCGGCCGCGCCGCCGCCGATCACGATCACATCGAAGTCGTCCATGCATCCAGGCTGCGGCGGAGATGTCGGAATTGGCAAGTTCTGTTGCCAGAGTGGCAAAATGGCGACCATGATCGATGACACCGGCCCCGGACCCGACCGCACGCTCGACGCGGTGGGCGAACGGCTGCGGGCCCTGCGCACCCGCAGCGACCTGACCCTCGCGGACCTGGCGGCGAGCACCGGCATCTCGGTCAGCACCCTGTCGCGTCTCGAATCGGGGACGCGCCGGCCGACGCTCGAACTGCTGCTCCCGCTGGCGCGGGCCCACGGCGTGACCCTGGACGAGCTGGTCGACGCGCCGCAGACCGGCGACCCGCGGGTGCACCTGCGGCCGGTGCGGCACGGCGATCGCACCGTCGTGCCGCTCACGCGTCGGCCGGGCGGCATCCAGGCCTACAAGACGGTGATCCCCGGCGGCAGCCCCGCGCCCGGTGTCCCGGACCCGAAGACGCACGAAGGCTACGAGTGGCTCTACGTCCTGAACGGCCGGCTGCGCCTGGTGCTCGGCGAGCACGACATCGAGCTCGGTCCCGGCGAGGCGGCCGAGTTCGACACCCGCGTTCCGCACTGGTTCGAGCGCGCGGGCCGGGACGCCGTGGAGTTCCTCAGCCTGTTCGGCAAGCAGGGCGAGCGCGTGCACCTGCGCGCGCGGCCGTCCCGCCCGGGCGACGGGGACCGCGCGTGATCGCGTTCGCGACGGCCGACGACGGCGAGCGGATCGCGTTCGAGGAGCACGGCAGCGGCGTCCCGCTCCTGCTCATCGCCGGGCAGGCGACCGGGATGCACGGCTGGGGGCCGTTCGCCGACGCGCTGGCCCGCGACTTCCGCGTGATCGTCTTCGACCACCGCGGCATCGGCGCGAGCGGCGAGGGCGATGCGGCGCGCTACTCGACGCGCGCGTTCGCCGCGGACGCGGTGGCGGTGCTCGACGCGGCGGGCGTCGCGGCGGCGCACGTGGTCGGGCACTCGATGGGCGGCAGAGTCGCCCAGTGGCTCGCGGCGGACGACCCGGGGCGCGTGCGCAGACTGGTGCTGATCGCGACGACCGCGACCGACAGGGCGGGAGGACCGGCGCAGCGCAGGGACCCGGCCGCGATCGCCGACCTGCTCAGCGGCGACCGCGCCAGGATGCTCCCGCTGTTCTTCGACGACGCCTGGGCGGCCGCGCATCCCGCCGCGGTCGACGGCTTCTTCCACCGCGTCGCCTCCCGCCCGGCGCTGCGCGGCCACTTCGCCGCCAGCCGCGACCACGACGCCACGGACGCCCTCGCCCGGATCCGCGCCGACACCCTCGTCATCCACGGCGAGCGCGACGCGCTCACGCCGATCGCGCACGCCCGCCGGCTCGCGGACGCCATCCCGCACGCCCACCTGCTGGAGCTGGACGCCCGCCACGGCCTGCACCTGGACACCCCCACCGTCGTGGATGCGGTCCGCGACTTCCTGCTCCCGGAGGGGCAGCGGCACTGAGGGGAGGTTGCGCCGGCGCGTCGGATGCGGTCGCCGGCGTCCGTTCCCACGGGTCCGTCGGCTACGGGACACGGAATCCTGCCGGGACGGCAGGCCCGCCGCCGAGCGCGCGGCTACACTGGCGCGGTGCAGCGGCCGTCGATGAACGTCTATGTTGATGGTTTCAACCTCTACAACGGGCTGCTCCGTGGCGGTGACCATCGCTGGCTGGACCTCGTCGCCCTGTTCGACACCGTGTTCCCGTCGTACGAGGTCCGACTCGTCCGCTACTTCACGGCAGATCTGAAAGGCAAGGCAAGCCCGGACGATCCCGGGATCGTCAAGCGGCAGCAGGTCTACCTGCGGGCGCTGGCGACTCTCGACAGGCTGCACATCCATCGCGGTCATTTCGAAGTGCGCGCGAGCCGGTACCGCCGCCGGCGTCCGGCCCCGGGCGAGTCGGCGCTGGTCGACGTGTGGCGCCCGGAGGAGAAGGGGTCCGACGTCAACCTGGCGACCTACCTAGTGCGGGACGCGTTCAGGCGCGAGGCGGACGTCTTCGTCGTTGTCAGCAACGACTCCGACCTGGAGGCACCCGTTCGGATCGTCGCGTCCGAGCTGGGGAAGCGCGTCTTCCTGATCTTCCCACACGGATTCGAGAGCCGGGATCTCATGACATGCGGGCACGAGCGCGTGGTCTGGATCAGTGCGGGCAAGCTTGCGGCGAGTCAGCTGCCGAATCCGGTCATGTCCGGCCGGACGCCCCTCTTCCGACCCGCGCAGTGGCTGCCGGACCTCGACCGTGCGGCGATCAGGGACTCCCGCGACGGCGACCCAAGAAAATAGGGCCTCCGAAGAGGCCCTAGACCCGGCGGCGATGCACCGGGGGTTGTCCTGCCAATATATCACACGGGCCGGATCGAGATCGGATGCGTGTCGATTGGGGGGTGGTGCGAGCCGACCGGGCAGGAGCATCCTTGGTGCCGTCGCCGTGGGGTGCCGCGGCGACGCACACCAGAGAACCCGAAACCCGAACAGGAGCACCACTATGTCTCTCACCGAGACCGACGTCTCGGATGCCTTCCGAGACCTCGCCGGTCGCGTCGCCGGCTCCGTCGTCACCCCGTCCGACCCCGAGTGGGACACCGTCCGCCGGGCCTGGAACCTGGCCTTCGACCAGCATCCCGATGTCGTCGTCGTGCCGGCCGGCCCCGCCGATGTGGCCGCCGCGCTCGCCTTCGCGGGCGAGACCGGGCGCACCGTCGTCCCGCAGGGAACCGGCCACCTGGCGGCGCCGCTCGGCGATCTCGCCGGCAGTGTCCTCGTGAACACGTCCGCGCTGCGGGGCGTCGAGGTGGACGCGGACGCCCGCGTCGTGCGCGCCGGCGCCGGCTGCGTGTGGGCCGACGTCACGTCCGCGCTCGCCCCGCACGGGCTCGCGGCCCTCGCCGGCTCGTCGCCCGACGTCGGCATCTCCGGCTATCTGCTCGGCGGCGGCTACAGCTGGCTCGCCCGCGAGCACGGCCTCGGCTGCACGTCGGTGATCGCGCTCGATGTGGTGACCGCGGACGGTGCGCAGCGTCACGTGACCGCGGAGGACGACGCGGAGCTGTTCTGGGCGCTCCGCGGCGGCGGCGGGAACACGGCCATCGTGACCGCGATCACCATGCGCGTGCTGCCGCTGGCGACGATCTACGCGGGGATGCTGCTGTTCCCGCTGGAGCGCGCCGGCGAGGTCGTGCGCGCGTACGAGCACTGGACGCGCGGGCTGACCGAGGCCGCGACGACGTGCGTCCGGCTGCTGCGGGTGCCGCCGCTGCCCGACGTCCCCGAGCCGCTGCGCGGCCGCGCCTTCGTCGGCGTCAACGGCGCGATCGACCTCCCGGAAGCCGAGGCGGCGGAGCTGCTCGCCGGGTTGCGCGCCCTCGGCCCGGAGCTGGACACGTTCGCGACCATGCCCGCGTCCGCGCTCGGCGTCATCAACATGGACCCGCCGACCCCGGTGCCGGCGATCGGCGACGGGACGATCCTGGACGACCTGCCGGAGGACGCGATCGAGCGGCTGCTGGCGGTGGCAGGGCCCGACGCTCAGACGCCGCTGCTCGCGGTCGATCTGCGCAACCTCGGCGGCGCAGCCGGCCGGCCGGCGCCGGGCGGCGGGGCGGTCGACCACCTGCCCGGCCGGTTCCTCGTCTACGCGGTCGGCATCGTGCCGGACCCCGCGCTCGCCCCCGCCGTCTCGGCCGCGGTCGACGCGGTCAGGGAGGCGCTCGCGCCGTGGGCGGCGGAGCGCGACTACGCCAACTTCCGCGAGACCTCCGTCCCCGCAGCCCGGCTCTGGCCGGCCGACGCGCTCGATCGGCTGCGCGCGGTGAAGGCGGCCTACGACCCGAAGGGCGTCATCCGCACCGCGCACCCGCTGAGCTGAGCGGGGCGCCGATCAGGCGAAGTAGCCCTGCCGGGCCGCGTCCACGAAGAGCTCGTAGTCCTGCTCCGCCTGGTCGGCGTACGCGTGCGCCCACTGCGCCGCCGCGCGGACGAACGCGCCGCCGGTCCCCATGTACCCGGCGGCGAACGCCGCCTTCGGCGAGCGCGCGTGCGCCCTGGCGAGCACGATCGCGCACGCCTGCGCGTAGTCGGTGAACTGCGTCGCGTTCATCTCCGAGATCTCGAACGACGCGTTGCGGTTGCGGAAGATGCGCATGTAGAAGCCGTAGTCCTCCACGTTCAGGTAGCCGAGGAACGGGTCGGAGACCGCCTGCAGGATCCGCTGGCAGCCGACCACCCGATAGCCCTGGTGCTGGTCGAACAGCACCGGGTCGAGGTAGCCGAAGACGGGGGAGACCTGCCCGAACTGCTGCACGACGGAGGCGCCCGCCTCCTTCAGCTGCAGGATCAGAACGTCCCCCGTCGGGTCGCCGAGCGCGATGATGAAGCACCGGGTGCCGACGCTGCCGACCCCGACGACGCGGCGCGCCACGTCCAGCACGGTGTACTGCGACAGCATCAGCGCGAGGTTCGGCGGCACGCTCGCGCGGTACGCCGCGAACACACCGTCGATGAGCGTGCGGATCTCCGGCTCCAGCCGGGTGAGCACCGGTGGCCGCTCCACGAACCGCATCGTGCCGTCGCCGCCCTCCTCCAGCGTCCGCGCGGCGACGCGCTCGCTCGTGCGCTTCTCCGACTGCTTGAGCGTGCGCTTGACCATCCGCTCCGAGTCCGGGGAGAGCACCTGACGGTTGTTCATGTCCGTCGGCGTGAAGTAGCGGCCGTAGAGCGGCAGCCGCAGCGCGGTGCGCAGGGCGTTGCGGTACATCGCCGACGCGGACAGCACGATCGGGCGCAGCTGCGGGTCGTCCATCCCGAGCGACCGGCCGGCCAGGACGACGCTGGCGAGCAGGCGCTTCACGTCCCACTCCCACGGGCCGATGAACGCCTCGTCGAAGTCGTTGATGTCGAAGACCATCGCGCGCTCGGGGGAGCGGTAGACGCCGAAGTTGGCGAGGTGCGCGTCGCCGCAGATGATGACCTCGGCTCCCGAGTCGACGCCGTCGTGCAGGTCGGCGGACTGGATCGCGGCGGTGCCGCGGTAGAAGGCGAACGGGTCGGCGCTCATCCGCTCGATGCGCAGCTGGACGAGCCACGGCAGCCGGGACTCGTGCTGCGTGCGCAGGATGCCGAGCGGGTCGCGGTCGGGGGAGGGCGTGTACTCGGCCTGGGCCGAGCGCGGCACGTCGGCCCTGGCGGCCCGTCCCGCCTCGTAGAGCTCGGCCTCCGTGAGCGGGGTCGCGATCGTCGTCATGTCCCACCTCCTGCGCAGCGCGCTCATGGTAGCTCCCGCCCCGGCGGCTAGGGTAGAGGCCGATGGAGGACTGGATCGAGCACCGCCGCGGCGACGGCGAACGCCTGGGCTGGATGCGGCAGGAGGGCGAGAAGTTCGTCCCCGTCGACCTGCTCGGCCGCGACCTGAGCGGCCCCCTCGACTGGCTGGCGGCGGAGGAGCTGCTGGAGGAGACCGGGATCGGCTACCTCGCCGGGATGTTCGAGCTGCGCCTGGACGACGGCAGTCTGCTGCGCGTGCGGCTGGCTGAGGTCTCTCCGACGCGCATCGTGGCGAAGAAGGACGACTTCGGCGCCGTCGGCATCCCGCAGGTCTACTTCACCCTGCCCTTCCCGATGCCGGACACCCTGCGACCGCTTCCGTAGCCGCCCGGGGGACGGGGCTAGTGCGGCGCGAAGGCCCGGCGCTAGCATCCGGCTAGTCGGCATCCGGCTGGTGGGGTGGAAGGCGGCGCGATGGCTCAGCGGTGGGGTGCGGTGACCGTCCTCGGTGCCGCGCAGTTCGTCATGGTGCTGGACAGCACCGTCATGAACGTCTCGATCTCGACCGTGGTCTCCGACCTGAACACGACGATCGCCGCGATGCAGACGACCATCACCTTCTACACGCTCACGATGGCCGCCTTCATGCTGCTCGGCGCGAAGCTCGGCGACGTCTGGGGCAGGCGCAGGGCCCTCGTCATCGGCTCGATCGTGTACGCCGTCGGCTCCGGGACCACGGCGATCAGCCCGAACATCGCGGTGCTGTTCATCGGCTGGTCGGTGGTGGAGGGACTCGGCGCCGTGCTCGTGATCCCCGCTATCGCGGCGCTCATCGCCGACAACTACAAGGGGCACGCGCGCGTCACCGCGTTCGCCGTCATCGGCGCGGCATCGGGCGTCGCCGTCGCCGCGGGCCCGCTGATCGGCGGTTTCCTGACCACGTATGCGAGCTGGCGCTACGTCTTCGCCGGCGAGGTCGTCGTGATGGCCGTCGTGCTGCTGTTCAACCGGCTGGTGCACGACTCCGGGGCGCGGGTCCCGGTCAGGATCGACCTGCTGTCGGTCGCGCTGTCGGCCGTCGGGCTGGTGCTGATCGTGTGGGGCATGCTGCAGACCAAGGTCTGGGGCTGGATCCTGCCGACCACCGACACGTCGATCCTCGGCCTGTCCCCGGTGCCGTTCATGGTCGCGGGCGGGGCCGTGGTGCTCTGGCTCTTCTTCCTCCGGCAGCGCCGGCTGCTCGAGAAGGGTCGGGCGCCGCTGCTCGACACCCGCATCCTGGGCCTGAGGCAGCTGCGCGCCGGAGTCGGCAGCCTGGGACTGCAGTACACCGTGACCGCCGGCCTGTTCTTCGTCGTCCCGATCTACCTGCAGCTGACTCTCGGCCTGAACGCGCTGACGACCGGGCTGCGCATCTTCCCGCTCTCGGTCGCGCTCGTGCTGTTCTCGATCCTCGGGACGATCCTCGCCAGGAGGGTGTCGGCGAAGCGGATCGCGCGCATCGGCCAGCTCACCCTCGTCGGTGCGAGCCTGATCCTGCTGGGATCGGTGGACCCGCAGCTGGATACGTTCGTCTTCGGGGTGGGCATGTTCCTCGCCGGGGCCGCGCTCGGACTGCTGGCGTCGCAGCTCGGCAACGTGACGATGTCGGCGGTCGGGCCGGAGCAGCTGAGCGAGGCGGGCGGCGTCCAGGGCGTGTTCCAGAACCTCGGCTCGTCGCTCGGGACCGCGCTGGTCGGCTCCGTCATGATCGCTGCGCTCTCCACCGCCTTCGCGGGCAACGTGGCCGCGAGCGATCTCCCGCAGGACGTGCAGACGCAGGTGCAGCAGGAGACGCAGCACGGGGTCGGGGTCGTCCCGGTCTCCGGCGTCGCCGACATCGCGCAGGAGCAGGGCTTGTCCTCCTCCCAGGGCGAGGAGCTCGCCGCGCTGTACAGCCAGTCGCAGCTGGAGGCGCTGCGGCTTTCGTTCGCGGCGCTCGCGCTCATCTCGTGCGCCGCGCTGTTCTTCTCACGCCATCTGCCGGCGAGCGTGCCGGAGACCGAATCGGAAAAGGAGGCGGCGACGTGACCATTCCTTTCCCCGACATCGCCGAGCACGGCATCATCGGCGACCTGCAATCGGTCGCGCTCGTGAGCACGGACGGCTCGATCGACTGGTTCTGCGCTCCGCGGTTCGACTCGCCGTCGCTGTTCGCCGCGCTGCTGGATCGGGAGAAGGGCGGCTACTTCCGCATCCACGCGCTCGGCGACGGCGTGCGGGTGAAGCAGATGTACTTCCCGCAGACCGCCGTGCTGATCACGCGGTTCATGTCGTCGGAGGGCGTCGGCGAGGTCATCGATTTCATGCCGGTCGCCGATGAGCCGACCGTCGCGACGCCGAACCGCCTGATCGTGCGCGCCGTGCGCGTCGTGCGCGGGACGCTCACCTTCCGGCTGGAGTGCCGGCCGCGCTTCGACTACGGCCGCAGCGAGCACACCGCGACCGCGTCCGAGCGGGGGGTGCGGTTCGACGACGGGACGACCAGCGCCGCCCTGCACGGCGTCGAGCCGGACGCGCTCGACGGCATCGACGTCGACACCGAGTTCACCCTGGAGGAGGGCGGACTGCGGCTGTTCGGCTTCGAGACCGAGGCGCGCGGTGAGCCGCGCGACTTCGCCCGCAGCCGTGGGAACCGCCGATTCCGCGAGACGGTGGCGTTCTGGCGCGACTGGCTGTCCCGCAGCGGGTACTCCGGCCGCTGGCGGGAGGCCGTCGAGCGCTCGGCGATGGTCCTCAAGCTCCTGCAGTACGCGCCGACCGGCGCGCTCGTGGCGGCGCCGACCGCGGCGCTCCCCGAGCAGCTCGGCGGCGAGCGGAACTGGGACTACCGCTACACCTGGGTGCGCGACGCCTCGTTCTCGGTGTACTCGCTGCTCGCCCTCGGCTACGAGGAGGAGGCGATCGGGTTCGCGCTGTGGATCTCCGACCGCGTCGCCGAGCAGGCGGGGGAGGCCTCCGGCCCGCTGAAGATCATGTACCGCATCGACGGCTCCTCCGACCTTCAGGAGCTGACGCTGGACGACTTCGAGGGCTACGCCGGGTCGCAGCCGGTGCGCATCGGCAACGGCGCCGCCGACCAGCTGCAGCTGGACATCTACGGAGAGGCGATCGACGCGCTCTCCATCGCGGACGGCTTCCGCCCGATCGGGCACCCCGGCTGGATCAAGCTCGTCGGCATCCTGGACTGGCTCGCCGACAACTGGGACCAGCCGGACGAGGGGGTCTGGGAGACCCGCGGTGGACGCAAGGACTTCACCTACGGCAGGATCATGTGCTGGGTCGCCTTCGACCGCGCCATCAAGCTCGCGCAGAAGCGCGGCAGGCCGGCACCGCTGGAGCGCTGGATCGCCGCGCGTGACGCCATCTACGAGCAGGTCTTCACGCGCTGCTGGAACCCGGAGCGGAAGGCGTTCACACAGCATCCCGGCACGGACGTCGTCGACGCGATCACCCTGCTGATGCCGCTGGTGGGGATGATCTCGCCCGACGACCCGATGTGGCTGTCCACGCTCGACGCCATCGGCGAGGAGCTCGTCGCCGACAGCCTCGTCTACCGCTACAACCCGTCCGCGTCCCCGGATGGGCTCGCCGGCTCGGAGGGAACCTTCTCGCTGTGCTCGTTCTTCTACGTGTGCGCGCTCACCGACGCCGGCCGGCTGGACGAGGCGCAGTACGCGTTCGAGAAGATGCTCACCTACGGCAACCACCTCGGCCTGTACGCCGAGGAGATCGACCAGAGCGGCCTGCAGCTCGGCAACTTCCCGCAGGCGTTCACCCACCTCGCCCTGATCCGCGCCGCGATCGCCCTGGACGCGGCCCTCACCACCCGAGGAGCACGATGATCCCCCTCACCATCGGCACCAGCGCCGACGCCCCCGACCGCCCGGCGGTCATCGACGGCTCGCGGTTCAACCGGCACACGTTCTGGTGCGGTCAGAGCGGGTCGGGCAAGACCTACGCGCTCGGCGTCGTCCTGGAGCAGCTGCTGCTGGAGACGATCCTCCCCGTCGCCGTGCTGGACCCGAACGCGGACTTCGCCCGGCTGCACCGGCTGCGGGACGAGGTGGAGCCGGAGCTGCGCGAGCGGTTCGGCCGGATCGACATCCGGGTCTTCCACTCCAGCACCCGCGAGGAGCCGCAGCTGCACGCCCGGTTCGTCGACCTGAGCGTGCGGTCGCAGGCCGCCATCGGCCGGCTGGACCCGATCGCGGACGAGGAGGAGTACAACGCCCTGCTGCACCTGGACAAGAGCCCGGAGCACTACGAGCGCGGCCGGTTCCTCGAGCGTCTGCTGACCTCGGACGACCCGGCGCAGCGGCGGCTCGGCCTGCGCATCGACAACCTGGAGATCCTGGACTGGCCGCTGTGGGCGTTCGGCGGAGAGTCCGCGGTCGACACGATCGACGAACGGTCGCGGGTGACCGTGCTCGACGTCGGCGGCTTCGCGCATCCCGCCGAACCGCAGGCCGCGGCGCTGTGCGTCCTCGAGCACCTGTGGGAGCGGAGGATGGACCGCAACCCGATCCTCATCGTGATCGACGAGGCCCACAACTTCTGCCCGCCGTCGCCGCGGAACAGCGTGGAGGCCCAGCTGACCGAGCAGATCATCCAGATCGCCGCAGAAGGCCGCAAGTTCGGGCTGTGGCTGTTCCTGTCGACGCAGCGGCCGACCAAGATCCACCCGAACGTGCTCTCACAGTGCGACAACCTGGGCCTGATGCGGATGAATTCGCCGCGCGACCTTGGCGAGATCGCGAACGTGTTCGGCTTCGTCCCGCAGCACCTCCTTGAGCAGTCGCCGTCGTTCCGCAAGGGCGAGGCGCTCTTCGCCGGGGCGTTCTCGGACGAGCCGCAGCTGGTGCGCGTCGGCAGGCGGCTCACCGTGGAAGGCGGCAGCGACCTGTCCGTGGAGGCGATGGCGTGACGGCAGGCGGGGAGGCGGAGCGCGGCCAGGACGACGGTTTCGACCTGAACCAGTCGCCGTCCGGCGAGGGCGGTGACGTCCGGCTGCACCGCGCGCTCTGGCGGCACTGGGGGACGCCGGCGGCCATCTACGGGACGATCGTCTATGCGAGCGTCGTCGCCGCCTCCTCGATCGGCAATCAGGGTCACGCGTCCGCGGTGCAGGTGCTGGTGTTCAGCGTCGTCAGCATCGTCGTCTTCTGGGTCGCGCACGTCTACTCGACGGCGCTCGGCTTCCACGGCGACGCGGACCGGATCGGCGACCGGCTGCGCGACTCGTTCCGGCACGCCCTGCGCGAGTCGAGCGGGATGCTGGAGGCCGCGATCATCCCGAGCATCCCGCTCCTGCTGGCGGCGCTGCACGTGCTGCCGGCAGACCTGGGGGTGCTGCTCTCGCTCTGGCTGATGGTCCTGATGCTGGCGCTGCTCGGGTATCTCGTGTTCCTGGTGCGGGGGCGCCCGGTCCTGGTCTGCCTGACCAGCGCGGTCGTCACCGGCCTCTTCGGCGTCGTCGTGATCGTGCTGAAGACGTCGCTGCAGCACTGAGCTGCGCCACCCTCTCCCGTCGGGCGACCAGTCTGCCGTGGACGACATTTGCGCCGAGTGTCGGTCGGAAGGCCGCCGCGACCGGCATCTGCGCCACATGTACGGCGCCTACGTAGCCGAGCCACTGGCGGCGCGGCGGCGGCAACGAGGCGGCGCTCCTGACGGAAGACGACGGGTGCCGGTATCATCGCGGTATGTCCCACCTCGACAGGATCGTGATCGACCCCGAGGTCGTCCACGGCCGGCCCGTGATCCGCGGCACACGCATGCGGGTGAGCGATGTGCTCGCGCTGCTCGCCGCGGGCGCCGATGAGGCCGAGATCCTCGAGGACTACCCGTACCTGAGCGGCGAGGACGTCACCGCCTGCCTGGAGTACGCCGCAGCGCAGGTGGACCACACGATCCTGATCGCATCCTGACCCGTGCGGTTCCTCGTCGATGCCCAGCTGCCTCCGGCGCTGGCGTCGCTGCTGCGGGCGCACGGACACCAGGCCGACCATGTCAACGACATCGGGCCGGGCGATGCCCCCGATCGCTCCCTGTGGGAGTTCGCGCGGGAGAACGATGCCGTCATCGTCACAAAGGATGAGGACTTCTCGCTGCTGTTCGCTCTGGGCGGCGAACCGGCCGCGGTCGTCTGGGTTCGCATCGGTAATACGCGTCGCGCCGCCCTGCTCTCGTGGTTCGAGCCGCTGATCGCCGAGATCGTGACCGTGGTGGAAAGCGGTCAGAAGCTCATCGAGCTCCGCTAATCGCCGGCCTCAGAAGCTCGCGATCCCCTTGCCGATGAGGACGACCCCGATCACCAGGAGCAGCACCGCCATGACCGCCGCGTTGTTGTGCACCAGCCAGCCGCGCAGCGAATCCAGCGGTCCGCGCATCCGGTCGGCGGCGAGCAGGTAGCCGATCACCGGGATCGCGACCGAGCTGGCCGCGATCACGACGAAGACCACGATCACCAGGGTCGCCGCTCCGACCGACCGGCCGGCCGTCCCGATCGCGACGCCGGCGCCGGCGGCCAGCAGCAGGTTCTTGGGGTTGATCGCGGCGAGGATGAACGCCAGCACGAAGCCGCGGCCGGCGGTCATCGAGTCGATCGCGTCCATCCACTTCGGCAGCTTCTCGGGCTCGCCCTGCCGCGGCCGCGAGCGCCACTGCCGCAGCGCGAGCAGCAGCAGGAGGGCGCCGAGCACGATCTTGACCGTCCCCGCGATCGGCTTGGAGGCGTCCGGGTCGTTCTCGGGCAGCAGCCCGGAGAGCAGCGTGAAGACCACGACGGCCACCACGATGCCCACCACCCAGCCGAGCAGGAAGCCCACGCTGGTGCCGCGCGCCTTCGGCGAGAGCAGCATCAGGATCGCCGCGATGATCGGCACCGGGCTGATCGCGATGCCGAGGGCCAGGGGCAGGGTGTCGCCGATCGCGCTTCCCATGAACGTCTACCTCGTGTCCTCTCCGGTCGTCGGGCCGGGGTGGTGGCCGGCCTTGAGCTCGCGGCGCTGCGCCTTCGCGGCCGCCGACTCCTCCTTCATCAGCTCGCGTGTCTCGCCCAGGTCGCCGATCGCCGCGCGCCAGACCCGTGCGCGCGGGTCGGAGTCCACGAGCACCGCCCGCACCAGCAGGGTCAGCGGCACCGCGAGGATGGCGCCGATCGGGCCGAGCACGACGGCCCAGAACAGCACGGAGAAGAAGGTGAGCGTCTGGCTGAGGGAGACCGCGTTGCCGACCACCTTCGGCTGGACGATCGACTGCACGACGGCGTTGATGATCCCGTACACGACGATGATCGCGACCACGGTGCCCCAGCCGCCGGTCAGGTAGCCGAAGACGAGCGGAGGGACGATGGCGATGAAGTAGCCGACGTTCGGGATGAACGAGCACAGGAACGCGAGGATCGCCCACAACAGCGCCGCGGGGACGCCGAGCGCCAGCAGTGCGAGGCCGTTGATGACGCCCTGCGCGATGCCGAGCAGGGTGGTGACCACCATGTAGCGCCGGACGCTGTGCGCGAAGCCGCCCATCGCGTAGACGAGGTTGGGCTTCGTCGGCTTCAGCTGCCGCAGCAGCGTCGGGGTGTACGCGGCGTCGGCCGGCATCAGGATCAGCATGGTCAGCACGATCACCCCGAAGGCGACGAACCCGAACGCGCCGCCCAGCAGACCGGTGAAGAAGTTCACCAGCTTGGTCGGGTCGAAGCCGGCGGCGACGGACTGGACCTCCTGCTGGCTGACGCCGATGCTCTGCAGCCACGTGGCGACGTCGGAACCGAACTGGTCGAGCTGGTCCTTGTACTGCGGCAGCATCCCCACGAACTGGGCGAGCGCGACGATCATCAGGCCTGCGAACGCGGCGAGCAGCGCGAACGTCGTGAGCGCGACGGCGCCGGTCGCGATCCCGGTCGGCGTCCCGTGCCGGGTGAGCCAGACCCGCACCGGCTGCGCGCAGATAGTGAGCACCAGGGCGAGCAGCGACGGGGCGAGGATGTTCCCGATCGCGTGCATCCCGACCGCGACCACAACGCCGGCGGCCAGCCCGAGCAGGATGCGCACCGCGCGGCCGGACGCTTCTGCGGCCTGCTGGTCGGGGTCCGGTCCCTCCGGCGGTGGCGCCTCGGGAGCCTTGGGGCGACGGTGGAAGGGCCACCAGCTCGTCTCAGCCACGGTGTTCCTCCGCGGCGTCGGTGCGGAGCGCCATGATGGCCTCCCTGTTCGTGTCGAAGACGCGCACCCCGTCCATCAGCCCGAGGTGCTGGAGCCGGTCGCGGATGCCGGGACGCACGCGGCTGAGCGCGAGGTCCGTCCCGCGACCGGTGAGCGAGGCCTGCACGGCCTCCCATGACTCGGCGCCGGTGACGTCGACGTCGGTCACCGCTTCCATGTCGAGCACGACGTGGCGCGCGCCGGCCTCACGGGCGGCGCGCTCGACGGCCTGCTCGAAGGACGTGGAGTTGGCGAAGAAGAGGGGAGCGGCGAGCCGGACGACCACGACGCCCGGCACGGTCGGCGACCCGACAGGCGCGGCCTCCAGCAGGGAGTGGTCGGGGTCGCCGTCGGCGGCGAGGGTGTCGATCGGCGGGTTGGCCGCCCGGCGCGTGACGTTGATCACCGCGAGCACGAACGCGATCACGATGCCGGCGATCGGGCCGATCAGCAGCGCGCCGAGGAAGCAGACGGCGCCGATGACGAACTCGAAGCGGTCCAGGCGCCAGAGCCGGACGAAGTCGGGGATGCCCAGCAGCGGGACGACGGCGACGGCGACGATCGCGCCGATCGCGGGGGAGGGGATGTGCTCAAGGAGCGCGGTGCCGAAGATCAGCAGGAGGAGCGTCCCGAGCGCGGTGATGAGTGTCGGCAGCTGGGTGCGCGATCCGGCCTGGTCCATCGCCGCGGTCCGCGAGGTCGACGATCCGACGGTGAAGCCGCCGGAGATGCCTGCTCCCAGGTTCGCGACGCCGAAGGCGAAGAGGTCGCGGTTGGGGCGAGTCGGGTAGCCGCGCTTCTCGCCGTACGAGCGGGAGACGAGCAGTCCCTCGCCCATCGTCACGACGGTCAGCGCGATGGCGGACGGGATGAGGGCCGCCCACTGGCCCCACTCGATCACGGGCCAGGTGAGCGTCGGCGGCCCCGCGTCCACCGGTCCGAGGACCGAGACGCCCGCCTTCTCGGCATCGCCGAGCACGACGACGATCGTCCCGATGATCAGCACGATCAGCGCCCACGGCACGGCCGCGGCAATCCGGCGGCCGACGAGCAGCACGACCAGCGCCCCCGCTGCGATCAGCACCGACCAGATGTTGACCCCGGGCAGCCCGGTGACCAGCCCGGTCAGCTTCTCCACGAACTCGCCACCGGAGTCGATCTTCACGCCGAGCATCTTCGCGGCCTGCGAGACCAGGATGTCGAGCGCGAGCCCGCCGACGAAGCCGACCAGGATCGGCTTGGAGAGGAAGTTCGCCAGGAAGCCCAGCTTGAAGAACGAGCAGGCGAGGAACAGCACGCCGCCGATGAGGGCCTGCGCGAGCGCGAGGGTGATGTAGTCCTGGTGCCCGGCGACCGCGAGGCCGCCGAGCGACGAGGCGACCAGCGCGGCCGCGGCGGCGTCGGGCGAGGCGACCAGCTGCCGCGAGGACACGGTCAGCGCGTAGAGCACGGCGGGGACGACGAGCGCGTACAGCCCGGCGGTCGCCGGGAGCCCGGCGATCTGCGCGTACCCGATGTTGAGCGGGATGGCGATGGCGAGCAGCGTGATCCCGGCGAGGATCTCGCGGACGGCGTTCCGCGGGGTGAGCCCGGCCAGCGGGCGGAGACGGGAAGGTCGCGGGGCCCGGGTGCCCGGGGGCGCCCGCGCCCCCGCGGGCGGGGCGGGGCCCGCGGTGCCCCGCCCCCCCCCGTG
>NZ_JBQCGZ010000078.1:0-18422 GCF_051955155.1 Leifsonia sp. | reverse complement strand
ATCCTGGTCGCGATGACGATCTTCGGGATCATTTCCGTCGGGATCGCCGCTGGCGTAACCACCAGCCTCATCAACGTCCGCGATTCGCAGGACCGCGAGGCCGCACTCAACCTCGCTGCCTCCCAAATCGATCTGTTGCGTTCGGTCACCGACGTCTTCAGCGTCAACGACACTCCCGGGCCGTCGAACGTCGTCGTCGACGGAGTCACGTTCCACGTGAGCCGCGCAACCAAATGGGTCACCTCGAGCGGCGCGGACGCGGACTGCGGCGCGAACGCGGCGGGCAGCACATTGCTCTACAAGCGCGTGACCGTCACGGTCACGTGGGACGGAATGCGAAACTCCGGCGTGCCCGCCGTTGCTGACACGTTGCTCGCTCCCAACAGCCGCATCAACGATCCCACCAAGGGCACGATCCTCGTGCATGTCTTCGGCGTGGACGGCACCGATCGGCCGAATGTCTCCGTCAATGCCGTGCCGACCCCGGGAGTGCCCGGCAACACTGCGACGGCCCTCACGGTCCTCCCCGCGGTCACGGACATCCAGGGCTGCAGTTACATCCTCAAGGTCACGCCCGGCACTTACGATGTCTCGGTCAGCCGAACCGGATACATCGGCGACGACAACAAGACGCTCGGTTCGGCCACGCAGACCGTCGGCGTGGCCGCGGGCTCCTCGGCATCGAGCAGCTTCCAGTTCGAGAACGCCGGCCTCTTCAGCAGCACGCTGGCGGTGAACGCCGGGACCACGACAGGAATCCTGACTCCGACCAACCTCGACATCACGTTCATCAACAGCTACGGCAGCTTCGTCAAGACCTATACGGGCGCACCCATCGGCCTGCACCCCTACGCCGACGGCTACACGGCGCTCGCGGGCAAGTATGTCGATACAGCGGTGTCCGCGTCCACCGTGTGCCCTGCCATCGACCCCGAAGCCTGGCCGGACAAGATCGTCGGCACCACAACATATTCGGGCAGCCGCCCACCGCTGGTCTCTGCACTGCCAGGACAGGCTGCCACGCCTGGCCCCGCGCAGGTCACCATGGGCGTGTTCACCGTAGCCCTGAACAACACCAAGGGTTCCTACATCAACGCCGTAGCACAGTCCGGGAGTGGCAATGGCAATCCTGGCTGCCCCGTCAGCATGTCCTACACGTTCGGCAGCAAGGTCACGTCGTCCACCGACACCACGTTCAAGCTCGCACTGCCCTGGGGATCATGGAAGCTCTACCAGGGCACCTCGACGACGGCGACGACCAACCAGGTCGGCAACAGTGGGATGACGGCTGTTGTAGGCACCACCCTGATCAAGGACAGCTCGAACGTCGTCACGCTCGATCCCAGGACGGCGTCATGATCGCCGTGCTGCGACGTCGCCTGCTGCGCTTGCACCGTGACCAGAGCGGCATCAGCCTGGCAGAGCTCATCGTCGCCGTCGGGTTGCTCGGACTCTTCGCCACAATGGTCGCGTCGCTCTACACGAGTTCACTCCACGCGATGTCCGTCGGCCGAGATGTGCACGCGAACACCGGACAGGCGTCCAACGCCATCAACGAGATCACCCGTGACATCCGCGCGGGGACGGATAACCCGGTCCAGGGGCAGTCGCTCAACAACCCCGCATTCGAGGTCGCGAAGTCGGACACGATCCGGCTCTACGCGTACATCAACCTCAACGGCTCGTCCGAGCTGCCTGTCATGATCGAGTTGTCGGTCGTCAATGGGAATCTCATCGAGAAGCGCTGGGCGGCCACGCAGAATGCGGCAGGATACTGGCTGTTCCCTTCAGCGACGACGCCGCCCACGTCGACCAGGACGATCGCCTCGTATGTCGTCCCCAACGTCGCAGCGGGTGGCACGCAGCTCTTCACGTTCTTACAGACGAACAACACGGTCATCCCGATTCCCACCGGGCCGAACGGGATCACAGATGCCACTGCTCTGCGCTCGATCGCCGCGGTGCAGATTTCCTTGACTGTGCGGTCGAGCGCCACGGATGCATCGCAGCAGGTGACGGTGCAGAATACCGTCGGCATCCCCAACCTCGGTCTCGCCAGGACGCTGAGCTGATCATGACGCAAGCGAGGAGGACGGGACCTGGCCGCTGGCGGCGGATGCACGACGACCAGCGCGGTGTTGCGCTCGTCATGGTGATCGGTATCGGCGCCATCCTGATGGTGCTCGTCGCGACCGCTCTCGCCTACTCCGCGTCCGGGCTGCAGAAGGCTCGCACCGATCAGGACTGGAATGACGCGATGGCCGCGGCATTCGCCGGCATCGAGGAGTACGAGAGCCGCCTGGCCAACGACAACACATATCAGCAGTACGGCAACCCTGCGTCGACCTTCAGCGCGACGAGCAGCGTCACGTTGCCGACGGGCGTCAAGCAGAATCCGGCGTTCGGCGTGGGTGAAGGCGAGAGCTGGGCGGCCGTCCCCGGCAGCTCCGGCGCCTCGTTCCGCTACGAGGTGGACAACTCGAAGTATGCGTCCACCGGTGTGCTGCGGGTGAGGTCCACGGGTAAGGTGGGTTCCTCGATCCGCAGCATCGTCGTGAACCTCAAGCAGCAGGGCTTCATCGACTTCTTGTACTTCACCGATTACGAGATCCAGGATCCCGCGCTGAGCGGCGCTCCCACGAGCTGCGTGAAGTACTACTGGGCCGGTCGAGGTTCCGGCTGCTCCGAGATTGCGTTCGACAGCGGCGACGTCGTCAACGGCCCCGTCCACTCCAACGACGCGATCCGGATCTGCAGTGCCGAATTCACCCAGTCCGTGACCACCGCCTACAACCCGACGTCGGGCAAGCGCTATGTCGCCAAGGACTCCAGCGGAAACTCGTGCACCGGCCAGGTCTTCGACGATCCGAACGCGCCGACGTACTCGCCGGTGGTCGGGATGCCTCCCACGAACGCGGCGATGAAGAACGAAGTGCGTTCGGACCTGCCTGTTGACGTCCCACGACCGGGCTGCCTCTACACGGGCCCGACCACCATCGTCTACAACAGTGACGGGACCATGACAATCCGATCGCCGTGGACCAAGAAGACGAATGTCGCCGGTTCGCCGCCGTCCAGCGGCTCGACGCCGCCGGCGTGCGGCACCGTGGGGACGGCGACCGGCCAGCTCGGCTCCGCGGGTGGCGCGACCATCCCTGTTCCCGCCCAGAACCTCATCTTCGTGCAGAACGTTCCGACCACAACCACGGACCCGAACTACTGGGCCGCGAACGCCTTCCCCTCGGTGCTCACGGCATGCTCGGTGTCCGGCGGCAACGTGGTCTGCAAGGGCGCGAGCAACCAGGCGAACGGCAACGGGATGGGCTACCCGATGTCGAACGAGGTCGCTCCCAGCAGCAACTCCTACCAGCCCCGCAATGGCGACGTCTTCATCAAGGGCACGCTCAAGGGCGCGGAGACGGTGTACGCGGACAATTACGTGTACGTGACAGGCGACGTGAAGTACAACGACCCCAACGCGGACATTCTGGGGCTGGTCGGCAACAACGCCGTCTTCGTCTACAACCCCATGAACTCGTCCAACGTCAAACTGCTGACCGACAGCGGCCGCACCATCGACGCAGCGATCCTCTCCGTCGCCCATACCTTCCAGGTGCAGAACTACAACGTCGGCGGGAGCCGCGGAACACTCACCGTCATGGGCGCGATCGCCCAGAAGTTCCGCGGAATCGTCCGTAACGGGACGAATGGATATACCAAGAACTACGTCTACGACCCTCGCTTCCGCTACGTCGCGCCGCCGAAGTTCCTGTCTCCGGTATCGACGAGTTATGGCGTGAGCGTGATGGTGGAAGTCAAGACGGCGTTCGCGCAGAACGGAGCGTCGCGATGAGCGCCGCTGCCCTGCTCGGTCTCTGGGCGGCGGCCGCCCTCGCCGCGGTCGGCGTCTTCGGACTGCTGATCGGCTCGTTCCTCAACGTGGTCGCTTACCGGGTGCCTGCCGGGCTGAGCATTGTCCGTCCGCGGAGCGCCTGCCCCGGATGCGGCGCCCGGATTCGCGCGTGGGACAACGTTCCCGTCATGAGCTGGCTCCTGCTGCGCGGCCGTTGCCGTGACTGCTCCCAGCCGATCTCATGGCGCTATCCGTTCGTCGAGGCCGCCACCGGCGTGCTCTTCATCGTCGTGGCCGTGAAGTTCGCGCCCGCCGTCCTGGGGGCCGCAGATGCGGCGACGACCATCGCGGCGATGCTTCAGCTCGCCGCATTCCTCTACTTCGCCGGCGTGAGCGTCGCTCTCGCCCTGATCGATCTGGACACGCACACACTGCCGAACGCGATCGTGTATCCGTCCTATCTGGTCGGCCTCGTGCTGCTGACGGCAGCTGCGCTGCTTTCGGGGGACTGGTCGGCCATCGCCACGGCGGTCATCGGATCGGCGGGACTGTTCGCGCTCTACCTGATCATCGCCCTGGCATCGCCGAGAGGGATGGGCTTCGGGGACGTCAAGCTGGCCGGCGTGGTCGGGCTGTTCCTCGGCTATCTGGGGCTCGGCCCCCTGCTCGTCGGCGCGTTCGCCGCCTTCGTCCTCGGCGGACTCTTCGGCGTTGTCGTGCGCGCGGTCCGGCCGGGCGGAAGCCGCGGCATCGCGTTCGGGCCGTGGATGTTCGCGGGCGCGTGGACCGGCGTGTTCTTCGGCTCGGTGCTCTGGCAGTCATATCTGGCCCTGGTCGTCCAGGGCTGAGGGAAGGAAATCGCATGGCACGCACAGTGGTCGGGGTCGACATCGGCAGCACGTCCGTGCGGGCGGTCGAGCTCCAGGACGCCTCGAAACCCCGGCCGACGCTCCTCAGGTACATCGAGGCCCCGCTGCCGGAGGGAGCGTCCAGTCGTGGGGAGGTCCTCGAACCGAACACCGTGGCCGCCACGCTCAAGCGGTTGTGGCGCCAGGCCGGTTTCACGAGCAAGGACGTCGTTCTCGGTATGGGGAACCAGCGCGTGCTCGCGAGGGATCTGACGGTGCCGAAGATGTCGATCCGGCGGATCCGCGAGTCCCTCCCCTTCACTGTTCAGGACATGCTGCCCGTTCCGGCGAGCGAGGCGATCCTGGACTTCTATCCCGTCTCGGAGGCCGTATCGGAGAGCGGACCGGTCGTCAACGGCCTGCTGGTCGCCGCCATCAAGGAAGCCGTGCTGGCGAACGTCAAGGCGACGAAGCTGGCCGGCCTGTCCGCCATCGACGTGGACCTCATCCCGTTCGCGTTGAGCCGCGTGCTGCTGTCCCGGCAGAACGTCTCGGGCACGGTGGCCTTGATCGCCATCGGCGCGGACACCACCTGTGTGCTCATCGCTCGCGACGGCGTCCCGCAGTTCGTGCGGATCATTCCGACGGGGGGTGCCGATCTGACTCGCGCGCTGCGGGCGGAGCTGGAACTCGACGAGGCGTCGGCCGAGCGCGTGAAGATCGGCCTCGGTCTCGCCTCGAGCGTGGCCAGCCCGGAGGAGCAGCGCGCGGTCGAGGTGATCTATCGGGTCACGAGTGAAATGCTGACGAGCCTGCGGAACACGATCAACTACTACGTGAACACGCGACAGCCGGAGACCGTGGACCGCATCATCCTGACCGGAGGAGGGGCGCAGCTGATCGGGCTGCCCGACGCACTCTCCGAGATGACCCGGCTGCCGGTCACGATGGGCGACCCTCTGGCTGGATTCGCACTCTCTCGCAAGCTCAACGTGGAGGATCTCCGCCAACGCAGAGGCGGTCTGGGCGTTGCGCTCGGGCTCGCAGTGGGGAGCGCAGCATGACGTCGCAGAAAAGGGACGAACTGGTCATCGGAGCCGAGCCCAGGGTCGACCTTCTCCCGCCGGAGGTCCTCGCCGCTCGTCAGAGCCGCTCGACGCGCCGTGCCCTCGGCCTGGGCGTGATCGGGGTGCTCGTGCTCACGCTCGGCGCGATCGGCGGGTCCAGCCTGCTCGCGGCGTCGGCGAATCAGGATCTCGTCGCCGCCCAGAACCGGACGACCGACCTCCTCACTCAGCAGCAGAAGTACATGGAGGTCAGGAAGGTCCAGGATCAGGTGAAAGTCGTCCAGGCCGCGCAACAGGTCGGCGCCTCGACCGAGATCGACTGGCGCGACTACCTTGTCAAGGTCCAGCAGACGCTGCCACCCGAGGTGTCGCTCAAGGTGATCACCGTCGATTCCGCATCACCGCTCGCCGCATACGCGCAATCCACCGCGCCGCTGCAGGGGGCGCGCATCGCGACCCTGAGCTTCACCGCGGACAGCCCGACGCTCCCGCAGGTGCCCTCCTGGCTGGATTCCCTGGCAAAGCTGCCGGGGTTCGTCGATGCGGTGCCCGGTTCGGTGACGCTGGATCAGCAGTCGAAGACGTACACCGTCAACATCGTGATGCACATCAATCAGGACGCTTATACGAAGCGCTTCGGCACCGAGGAGAAGAAGTGATGAGCGGCACACGTCTCTGGGTCATCGGCGCGGTGCTCGGCATGGTGGTGATCGTCGTGCTCGGCTGGATCGTCGGTGTGCAGCCCCAGCTCACCTCGGCGGCCGTCTCCACCGCGCAGCGTCTCACGGTGGACGCGACCAACGCGCGCTACCAGGCTGTGCTGGCCGCACTGAAGGCCGACCATGAGAAGCTGCCGCAGCTCCAGGCTCAGCTGTCGGCGCTGAAAGCCTCTGTGCCCCCCGACACGGAGTCCTCGGCTTTCGTCAAGGAACTCAACGCCATCGCAGCAGCCCACGGCGTCACGATCACGGGGCTGACCTTCTCCGACGCCGTCGGGTACAAGCCTCCCGCCACGAGCCCGGCAGCGCCGGCCGCCGCTGCTTCCGGCGCATCGACCTCCACGCCTGCGCCCGCGCCGTCGCCCTCCAGTACCCCGCAAGCGCCGACGCCCGAGACGAACCCTCTGGTGACGCCGTCGAACTTCTTCGCATCGCCGGTCCAGGTCGCCGTGAGCGGGCAGCTCGGCAACGTTCTGGACTTCCTCCAGGGCGCCCAGAAGGGGACCCGGCTGTTCCTCGTGACGGCCCTCTCGTCCAACCCCTCCACGACGGAGGGGGCGCCGGCCGGGACAGTGGACGCGACCATCGGCGGCTATATCTATTCGGTCTCGACCGCGCAGGCGCAGCAGACCGGAGGCACCCCGCCCGCGTCCGGCGCGGCGCAGCAGCCCGCGGAGGCGTCCAAGTAGTCCGCCGCGCCGCGACTGTCCCCGTTCGGGACGACTGCGCGTGCGCGAGCACGGGCGCGACGTACCGAACGGGGACGGTCGGGCAAGTAGCCGCTCCCGGCCCGCCCTCCCTCGATCAGGGGTGCCCCGTTGCTACAGTTGGCACGACTGATGGATGCCCGACCGGGCCGATCGAGGAGTGGCATCATGAGCGACACCACGCCGGAACCTACGCCGAAGCCGAACGCCGGGAGCGACGCGGAGGCCCCGAGCAACGGGGACACCGCGGGGAACGTGCAGGACACGGGCGCCGCAGCGCCCGCGCCCGCGACCTCGCCCGCCGAGTCGGCGGCGGCCGAGTCCGCCGCGGCCGAGCCGCGTGACGCCGATCCCGACATGGCGAACCCGCCGTCGAGCCCGGTCTCCGCGCGCGGGCACGTGAACCGTCCGGCCGACGAGGCCGCGGAGCCGGCTGCGGCAGCAGCAGCGGCGCCCGCGCCCGCGCCCGCCCGGACCATCGAGCCGGAGCCCGTCGTCGCCACCGACGACGACGTCGCCGCCGCCGTGGCGCGCGCCGCAGACCCCGCCGGCCAGCCCGGCGCGACCGCCGCGGGATCGGCGTCCGTCGACACCGCGTCGCCCGCGCAGTCGGCCACCCCGGTCATCGCCGCCGCCGAGGCCGCGAACCTGCAGACCCAGACCCAGGCCGAGGCCCAGACGCAGGCCCAGCCCGCGCCCGCCGCCACCGCCGCCTACGCCACCGCCCCCACCGGCGAGGCCACCTGGGCCCCCGAGCCCGCCGCCACCCAGACGGCGCCGCAGCAGCCCGGCCCGCAGGCGGTCGCCCCGATCTTCCTGCAGCGTCCCGAGCCGCCGAAGAAGAAGAGCAACCGCGGTGTCGGCATCCTGATCGCGCTCGTCGGCACCGTCGCCTTCGCGCTGCTCTGGGTCGTCGCGATCGTGCTGATCGGTGCGCTCATCACGCCGGGCAACGAGCTGCTCTCCACGCTCAGGGACTACTTCACCGCGCACTACTCCGGCTGGGTCCCCGTCGTCGCCTTCTTCATCGGGATGGTCGTGCTCATCCAGATCGTCAACCGCGCGCGGTGGTGGGCGTACATCCTCGGCGGCCTGTTCGTCGCGGTGTTCGTCTACCTCGCCTACGTCGGGGCGGACCTGATCGACCTGCGCTACTGGGCGCGCACCCCGGGCGAGCGGGCGATCCTGCTCGGCACCGTGTGGCCGAACCCGTTCGCCGTCGTCGCTGGTGTCCTCGCCCGCGAGATCTCGATCTGGACCGGCGCGTGGCTCGCCGCGCGCGGCCGCAAGCTCAAGGCGCGCAACGCCGAGGCCCAGGCCGACTACGAGCAGCAGCTCGCCGACGCCCAGAACCAGGCCGCCGCGGCGTACGTGCAGCAGGGGTACTGATCGGAGCACAGCCGGATGCGTGACGAGCGCGCGTACGCGACGGTCGTCGCGTGCTTCGCGGCCGGGCTCTACCTGGCCGTGCTCGTCGCCGCGTTCGGGCTGATCTCGCTGGCGACGAACACCGAGGTGATCGCCGACCCGTCCGTCGGTCCGCTGGTGGGTCCCGCGATGGTCGGCGCCGCCGTCGTCATGCTGCTGATCTTCCTGATCGTGCTCGGCAGGCGCGTCCCCGCCGACAAGCAGCGCGTCGCTCCCGGCGTGGCCTTCGGCGTCGCGGTGGCCTGCTACGCGGTGTACATCGGGGTCGGCGGCGTCGTCGGCGCGGCGGGGGACCCGAGCCAGCCGTTCCACTACTTCCTGTTCGCGTTCGACCAGCTGCTCAGCTGGTACTCGCTCACCGTCGCGGTCGCCGCGTTCGCGGTGACCCTGCTCTACCAGCTCGTCCTCGTCGGCCGCTTCCGGCAGCGCGGCCGCCCGCGCTGGCCGTGGGAGCACGACGACGAGGAGTGAGGCTCACACCGGCAGCTGCACCCGGGTGAACGTGCCCTTGTGGATGTACATCCCGCGCCCGGGAGGGAACTCCGACCGGTTCAGCCGCGGCAGCGGCGTCTTCAGCAGCAGGTCGCCCTCCATCGAGTCCGGCTGCAGCAGGATGCCGCGGCGGCCGTTCTTGACCTCGCCGAGCAGCGGCCACGACGACCCCCACGCGCTCGTCTCCGCCTCGGCCACCAGCAGGTGGTCGCTGCGGCGGGCCGCCCGCACCAGCTCCACGATCGGGGAGTCGGCCGGGGTCTGCAGGAAGTCGCCGATGCTCTCCACGAACACCGCGATCCTGCCCTCGGTGTCGGGATCGGTCACCGCGGCCGCGAGGTCCTTCGCGAGCTCGGCCGCGTCCGCGGGGGTCAGCGCCGTCCCCGCCCAGAGCGGCGAGGACGCCAGGGGCGACCGCGCCGACCCGAGGTAGTAGAGCCGCGCCTGCGGGTCGAACCGGGCGAGCGAGGAGGCGAGCGTCGCGAGCGCCGTGGTCCGGCCGCTCGCGGGCGGACCGGCGACCAGCATGGTCCCGCTCGGCTCGAAGCCGTACGGCCCGAGGTCGACGTCGCTCAGCCCCAGCACCGGGCTGTCGCCGTGCGCGACGGGGAGCGAGGCGAGCGGCACCTCCTTCGGCAGCGACCCGATGGCCGGCGCCGGCCGGATGCCCGCGCGCTCCATCGCCTCGGCGAGCCTGCGCACCGCCTCCGACTGGTCGGCGACCGCGCGCGAGCCGCCGAGCACGGCGATCTGCGTCTCGAAGCCGTCGACGATCGCGCGTCCGGGAGGGGAGGCGGGCGAGAGGATGTCGCTCGGCACGTCCAGCATCCCGTAGCCGTCCTCCGCGAGCCGCAGCACGACGCGGCGCTGCACGAGCGCGCCGATCGCCGTCGGCACGGCGCCTGCCCGGTCGCCGGTGAGCGCGACGTGCATCCCGAGCCGCCTGCCGTCCGCCAGGATGTCGCGGAACACGTCGTACCACTGCGACCGCCCTGCCGGGATCTCGAAGTCCTCTCGGAAGCTCGGGAAGCCGTCGACGAGCAGCAGGATGCGCGGCTCGTCCATCCGCCCGGTCAGCGACCGGTACTCGGTGATGCTGGACGCGTTCGCCTCGGCGTAGCGCGGCCCGCGCTCCTCCAGGATCCCCTTGAGCGTGCGGAACAGCCGGATGATCCGCTCGGCGTCGTCGCCGGGGATGATCGAGCCGACGTGCGGCAGCTTCTCCAGCATCCGCAGGCTGCCGGCGCCGAAGTCGAGGCCGTAGACGTGCACCGGCCCGCCGCGCGGGGTGATCGCCGCCGCGGACGCGATGGTGCGCAGCACGGTGGACTTGCCGGAGCCGCCGGTGCCGTAGATGGCCAGGTTGCCGTCCACGTCCGGCCGGAAGTACACCGGCCGCTGCTCCTGGCGGTCCGGGATGTCGGAGACGCCGAGCAGCAGCTCCGCGTCGGTGCGCTGCCGCAGCAGGCCGAGGTCGTAGCCGGCGGCGAGCTCGTCGAGCCACGGCCGGCGCGGGGCGGGGATGCGCGCGGCGGCGTGCGCGCGCACGATCGACGCGACCAGCCGCTGCTGGTCGGTGGGACCGAGGTCGCGGTCCGGCTGCTCGGCGGGACGCTCCTCCTCCCAGCGCACCTCGCCGCCGAAGCGGAGCTCGGCGACCTCGATGCCCGCGCGCTCCGGCTCCCGCGTGGTCCAGCCGCCGCCGTACGCCGACTGGAACCTGGTCAGCCGGCCCGGCCCGGTCTTGGCCATGCCGCGGCCGGGGAGACCCTGGTCGAAGTGGGCAGCGTCCGGCACGCCGACGACGTCCTGGCTGTCGGACTCGTCCGCCATCCGCAACGCGATGCGCAGGTTGGTGTTGGCGCGCAGGTTGTCCTTGATCACGCCCGCCGGTCGCTGGGTCGCCATGATCAGGTGGATGCCGAGCGAGCGTCCGCGCTGGGCGATGTCGACGACCCCGTCGACGAACTCCGGGACCTCGCCGACCAGCGCGGCGAACTCGTCGATGACGAGCACGAGCGCGGGAGGGCTGTCCGGGTCGCCGCGCTTCTCCAGCTCCAGCAGGTCCTTCGCCTTCTTCCGGTTGAGCAGGTGCTCGCGGTGGTGCAGCTCGGCGCGCAGGCTGGTCAGGGCGCGCCGGACGAGGTGCGGGGAGAGGTCGGTGACGAGGCCCACGCAGTGCGGCAGGTTGACGCAGTCGGCGAACGCCGAGCCGCCCTTGTAGTCGACGAACAGGAAGGTGACCCGGTCGGGGCTGTACTCCGCGGCCATCCCGAGCACCCAGGCCTGCAGGAACTCGCTCTTGCCGGCTCCGGTCGTGCCGCCGACGAGCGCGTGTGGTCCCTGCGTGCGCAGGTCCAGATGCATCGGGTCGACACCGGCAGAGCCGATCGTCGCCCGCAGCATGCCGGGCCGGCGCTTGACCGGCCGCGCGCCGGAGGACCGGTCGTGGATGGACGCGTTCTGCCGCCAGCGGTCGATGACGGCGGACGACGACTCGGCCAGGTCGTGGCCGAGCAGCGTGACGAGCGAGACCGAGCGCGGCAGGTCGCTCGCGTCGGCGACGAGCGCCCCTGCGTCGATGGCCGGAGCCATCCGGCGCGCGTAGTCGAGCGCGGTCGCGGCGGAGACCGGCTCGGTCACCACGTCGGTGACGGTCTCGCCGAGCCGGACGAAGCCGGCGGTCGCGCGGTGCGGCTGGTCGGCGTGCGCGAGGTAGGTGCGGCACACCGCGGGCAGCGTCGTCACGTCGTCGGCGATCCAGACCGGGAAGACGCCGGCGTCGGCCGCGGCCTCCGCGAACTGCACGAGCCGCGCGCGGTCGAGGGCGACGTCGTCGGAGATCACGACGATCACGGCGGGAACGGGGGACGGCGTGCCGTCGACGGTCTGCCCGCCGCCGACCTCGGCGCCGCGCTCCAGCGCCGCACGCTCCTGCTCCATCGCGCCACGGCGCTGGGCGGAGCGCTTCGCGGCGGCCAGCCGCTCCTCCACGAGCCCTTCGAGCGCGCTCAGCACGGTGGCGGCGCTGGAGGCGCTGTCGGCCAGATGCCCGCCCGCGACCGGACTGTGCGGGGACGAGGTGTGCGGCATCCACTTCAGCCAGCCGAGCTCCTTCGACCAGCGCGGCGACACCAGAGCGGCCACCGCGAGCTCGGCGGGGGAGTGCAGCGCGGTCAGCTGCACGAGCACGGAGTTCACCGATCCCGCCGCCAGCTCGGCGGGACCCGCGATGCCGAGCGCTCCCGACTCGTACAGGTTGTCGAGCACGGGGACGTCATCGACCCGCTCGTGCGCGTGGATGACCGCGTCCAGCCGCTCCTGGAACTCGGGGATGAGCTCCCCGCGCTCGCTCGCCTGGATGCTGTTGCGCGAGGTCATCGAGCCCCGGCCGAGCTGCAGGTTGAGGAACGACCAGTGCTCCGGCCGCCTGGTCCACAGCAGCGGGCCGCGCACGACCGCCTCGGAGAGCGCGTCGGCGGTCGTCGGCGTCTCCGCCCTGCGCAGCTCGGTCTCCCGGACGCGCTCCTCGTCGAGCTTGTCGGCGAGGGCCTGCAGGCGCTGCTCGAACACCGCGATCTGCTTCTTCAGCTTGCGCTTGCCGCGGGTCCGGCTCGCCACGTAGTTGCCGATCAGCATCACCGGGGACAGCAGGACGAACAGCAGGGTCGTCGGCTGGTGGGTGATGAAGAACATGGCGCCGCCGAGCAGCAGCGGTGCGATCATCGCGAGCAGCGGGAAGGGCGGGTCGTCCTTCTCGGCGGGGACCTCCGGCGCCTGGAAGACCTGACCGGTGTACCGGCGCTCCACCCGCGGCGACCGGTTGAAGAACACCGGCCCGGCCGTCGGCGTCGCCTGCGGCGCGTCCGACCCCGCCGCGACGACCAGCTCCACCTCGGTGTCGCCGATCAGCAGCGTCTCCGACCGGCGGACGGTGAACCGGGTGACCAGGCCGCCGTCGACCACCACGCCGTTCGCCGAGCCGAGGTCGACCACCTCGACGCCGTCCCCGGCCTCGAAGCGCACGTGCCGCTTGGACACCAGCGGGTCCTGCAGCACGATGTCGGCGCCCTCGTCCCTGCCCAGCACCGTCGAGCCGGCCCGCAGCGGGAACTCGCGGCCGGCGTCCGGACCGCTCAGGATGCGCAGGGTCGCCAGCACCGGCGTCTCGCCGAGCTCGGGCGGCGCGTAGTGCAGCCCGGCGTCCGCGAGCGCGACCGTCGCCCCGCTGCCGATCCACGCCTCGCCGACCGGGGCGTCCGGCGGCAGGATGAGCGGCTCGGCCTGGCCGGGGAGCTGGGCGCGCAGCGTCAGCGCGGCGTCCTCTGCGAGCGGGCCGGTGCGCTTCGGGTCGATGCGCGCGATGGTCGCGGCGATCTCCGAGATGCTGGCGGCGGCGTCGGCGGTGACGACGATGTCGTCCGTGCTTCCGGCGGAACGGGCGAGGGTGAGTTTCAGGCGCACGATACGCACCATACCCACGCGCGCGCGTGGACGACGATGGGGACCGCTCCCCATCGAACCCGCTGGGCCCGCCGGGTATGTTGCTGAAGGCAGGATGCCCGTGACCAAGGGGGAGATGTGTCCGACCTCGTACTCAAGCTCGACGAACTCGTCCAGCTGCGCGACGACCTCGACGCCGTCGTGCGCGAGTTCCACAACGCAGACGACTTCAGCGACTCCGTCGCCGACGCCACCGGCCACGACGAGCTGGCCGGGCACGTGCGCGACTTCGCCCACAAGTGGAACGAGAAGCGCAAGAGCATGACGGAGAACGTGGAGAACGTCCAGAAGGTGATCGCCGCCGTCGCCGACAACTTCACCAAGGTGGACGGCGACCTCGCCAAGGCACTGGAGGAGAAGAAGTGAGCGACAGGGAGTTCCAGCCGCTGACCGGCGACCCCGGCCTGCTCGAGGCCAAGGCAAAGCACTATCAGGCCATCGGCGAGGCCATCCAGCGGGCGTCCAAGGAGCTGAACAAGATCCACGACGTCGACGGCTACACGTCCCAGGCCGTCGACAAGCTCAAGGAGATGTCGAAGGACACCGCGGACGACATCTCGAAGGCCAAGGACCGCTACGCGAAGACCGCGTCCGCGCTCCTCGCCTACGCGTCGTCCCTGCGCGAGGCGAAGGACGACGCCGACAAGGCGATCGCGCTGATCGGCTCCAAGCAGGCCGACGCGGACGCCGCGAAGACCGCAGCGACGAACGCGCACACCGACGCCAGGAACGCGAAGCCGGACGACGCGTCCACCGCGAAGAAGACCGCAGACGACGCCGACGACGCGGCGCGCGACGCGAACGCCGCCCTGCAGGCCGCGCACCAGGCCTGGTACGACGCGAAGGACAAGAAGGACGCGGCAGCCAAGAAGGCGATCGACGCCATCGTCGACGTCGTCGACCACCACAACAACGGCCTGAAGAACCCCGGGTTCTGGGACAAGGTCATGGACGTGATCAGCACCATCGGCGACATCGCGGGCGTTCTCGCGATCTTCTTCTCGTGGGTGCCCATCCTCGGCCAGGTCCTGGTCGTGATCGCGCTCGTCGCCGCGGTGATCAAGCTGGTGGACGCGGTGGTCAAGTTCGCCACCGGCGAGGGCAGCTTCCTCGACATCGTCGGGGCGGCGGTCGGCGTCGCGCTGAGCCTGTTCGGCGGCCGGATCTTCACCTTCCTCGGCAAGGCCGCTCGCATCAAGGGCCTCGCGCGCGTTCCGAGGATGGTCGGAGGCGTTCACACCTCCCCGAACGCGATCCTCAAGATGCAGATGGGCCGCAGGCTCATGCGCTCCGCGACGACCAAGCTGTTCGCCAAGCCGCTGGACGACGTGAACCCGATCAAGATCTGGCAGGCGGCGGGCGAGTCCGCAGCGGGCCAGCGGGAGGCGTACCGGGCGCTTTTCACCGGCGGCGCGGACAAGATGAAGGCGATGCGCACGCTCCTCGGCGTCGACAACAACATCGTCAAGGCCGTCTCCCACGACATCGGCGCGCGCGAGTTCAACCCGCTGACGGCGGTCGCGGCCTACCATCAGGGGAGCGCGCTGATCAACAAGGGCATCGACCTCGTCAACGTGCCGGGCAAGGTCGACGGCCTGA
The DNA here is from genome assembly GCF_051955155.1 of Leifsonia sp. Classification (NCBI taxonomy): domain Bacteria; kingdom Bacillati; phylum Actinomycetota; class Actinomycetes; order Micrococcales; family Microbacteriaceae; genus Leifsonia; species Leifsonia sp. The sequence goes on along the minus strand of NZ_JBQCGZ010000078.1, from coordinate 3,206 downwards.
TCGACAAGTTCACCGGGGGACCGAGCCACTCCGATCTCCCGAAGGTGCCGGGCGTCGACCTGACCAAGTTCGCGCTCGACAACGCGAACACGTACACGCCGACGTACAAGAGCAACAACGTCTGGGGAGGCTGACCGAGTGACGTCCCTGCGTCCACGCGACATCGTCGACATCACGTTCGAGGCACCGGAGGGCTGGCACGACGTCGAGCTCCTCGGCGAGCCGGGCTCCGAGGACTGGCCGGAGCGGCTGGCGGCCGAGCTGGGCGCGCCGCCGCTCGTGCCCCAGCTGCGCGCGCTGCAGCAGGTGCTGCACGGCGAGGACCCGTCCGGGGCGACGCGCGCCCGCGTGTTCGTCCCCGTCCCCTCCGCGGGCGTGCTGAGCGCCTACCAGACCTACGAGCTGCTGCAGCTGGAGCCGGGCGACAGCCCGGAGAGCTACCTCGCCGCGACCGACGCCGCAGGCGGCACACGCGAACCGGGCTACGAGATCATCGGCTACCGGTCCTGGCGAACAGCGCACGCGCTCGGCGAGCTCGTCGGCTTCACGCACCTGACCGCGCTGGAGGACGAGGCGGCGGGGGATGCGCTGCTCGAGCAGCGGGTCGTCTTCGCGATCTTCCCCGTCGGCTCCGCGCAGGCCTTCCACACGATCTTCCGCTCCGGGTTCATCGGCGGCTTCGACGACATGGTCGCCGACACGCAGGCCATCGCCGACTCGGTGCGCGTCACCCTGGGGGAGGCGGCATGAGCGACCCGCGCGTCGTCACGGTCGGGGACGAGCTCACCATCGTCTTCCCCGGTACCTGGGCCATGATCCCGCTGCACGACGAGGAGGCGGCCGCGCGCCGGATCGCCCGGCTCGTCACCGAGCGCGTCGGCCGCGCCGACCGGCTGGCGCGCGTCAGGCGGACCGCCAAGTCCGAGCTGGAGAAGCTGGTCGCGCTCGCCGACGAGTCGAACGCGTTCGCGCTCGCGATGTCGATGGAGATCCTGCCGGGCGTCCCGTTCCCCGCCTCCATCGTGATGGCCAGGGAGCCGCTGCCCACCGGCGGCGACCACGCGGAGCGCCTGGAGCGCGCCTTCCCGGACGGCGAGCCGCTGACGTTCTCGTTCGGTCCGGTGCGGAGGCGCTCCGCCGTGCGGCAGACGACGTACGACGAGCAGTCGGCGCCCGAGCTGCTCGCGGACTACCGCTTCGTCGCCCCGGACGGCGTGCAGGGCATCCACCTGCGCGTCAACGCGCCGATGGTCACCGACGCCGACCTCTACCTGGAGCTGTTCGACGCGATCGTGGACTCGATCAGCTTCCGGCAGCCGCTCGCGGAGCCCGCCGGCCGCTGACCTGGCCTCGCGCCGCCCGCACCACCAGCAGCACGGTCAGGACGACGAGCGCGACGGTGATCACGGTCCAGACCACGGCCGCCACCGGCCCGACCGGCCAGAGCAGCCAGCCCGCGAGCAGGAACGACGCCAGCCCGTACGGGATGCCCGCGAGCAGCACGCCGCGGTTGGGCTGCCAGCCCAGGAACATCAGCCGCACCCAGAACGCCGTCCACGGCGTGACGCGCACCGGGAGCAGGGACATCGCGGTCGGCAGCAGCGTCACCGGGCCGATGGCATTGCGGGACCAGCCGGTGCTGGAGAGCCGCTCGCCCGCGTAGCCGGGGGAGAGGCTGCGGACCACGTACGTCCACGCGAGCGCGGCGAGCGGCACCGATGCCAGCGGCAGCGCGACGAAGGCGTAGCCGAGCAGCGGCACGAGCACGACGGCCGCGAACACCAGGAACAGCACGGTGACCACCAGGTCGGAGCCGGCGAAGAAGCCGCGCGTCGTGAAGTCCCCGTTCGAGGAGGCGAGCCCGACCGTGAGCGCGGCGGGCAGCGCGAGCGTCACGGCAGCGAGCACGGTCCACACGATCGCGACCAGCAGGTAGCCGAACGGGCGCAGCGCCCGTCCCACCGTGGACGGCGGTGTCGCGGAGCGGTCGGAACGCTTCCTGGCGGAGGCACGGGCAGCGGGCGAGGCCGGGTTGGGCTTCATCGGGCTGTATTTCGGCACGCGTCCCAGGCTAGACCGGGCGCTCCACCCGCGCGAGCGGAGGGGATGGGTACCGCTCCCCATTCCGTCCGCGCCGCGGTCCTGGTTAGGTGGATGACAGCTGGCCGGCCCCGGGGGACGGCCTTCCAGACGACACCGAAGGGATCCACTCCTCATGGCCAACATGAACGTCACGTACGGCGAGATGACCGATGCCGCCAACCGTCTCACCGCGGGCAAGGACGACATCACCGCCAAGCTGCACGAGCTCCAGAACCTCGTGAACGGCCTCGTCAACGGCGGCTTCGTCACCGACCAGGCGTCCGGAGCGTTCCACAGCTCCTACGAGCAGTTCACCAAGGGCACCACCGAGGCCGTGAACGGTCTCGACGGGATGTCGCAGTTCCTCACCAAGGCTGCCGACGCCCTGCAGAACGTCGACAGCGAGCTCGCCAAGGGCATCGGCGGCTGAGCCGAGCACCGCTCTCGTGGAAAGGCGGCGTCCCAATCGGGGACGCCGCCTTTTCGCCGTGCGCGGACAGGGCGCTAGCACGCCCGCGTTCATTTGACCGGCCACCGCGCGGACGATAGTATTTATCGGGTGTGCGCTCTGTCGCGCGCTTGTTGTGTGCTCGCGAGAGCCGACACCGAGCGGGCCGGCACGTACTCATCCGATGGGCGGAGAGACCGCACGGAATCACCGCCCCCACGGCATATCGGCCATCGGTCCGATACTCCATCACTCCCGAATCGACCCGCGACGCGGGTGGCTCGGGGTGCGGAGAAAAAGCAACAACTGTCACCGTGCAGTCCATATAAGGAGAAGTTCAGTGCCAACCATTCAGCAGTTGGTCCGCAAGGGCCGGACGCCGAAGGTCACGAAGACCAAGGCGCCCGCCCTGAAGGCCAACCCCCAGCAGCGCGGCGTGTGCACCCGTGTCTACACGACCACCCCGAAGAAGCCGAACTCGGCGCTCCGCAAGGTCGCCCGTGTCAAGCTCTCGAACGGGACCGAGGTCACCGCGTACATCCCCGGTGAGGGCCACAACCTGCAGGAGCACTCGATGGTGCTCGTCCGCGGCGGTCGTGTGAAGGACCTCCCCGGTGTGCGCTACAAGATCGTCCGTGGCGCCCTCGACACCCAGGCCGTGAAGAACCGCAAGCAG
>NZ_JBQCGZ010000077.1:0-62709 GCF_051955155.1 Leifsonia sp. | reverse complement strand
AGTGGTACTACGAGATCCGCTTCGCCGACACCGAACGTCCGTACCGGCCGGCGAAGCACGCCCAGAAGTCGCTCCAGGACGCGCTGGCCGACCGTCCTCTCGCCTCCTCCGAGGAACTCGCGATCCCGATCATCGAGTGGGTCGCCTGCGGTGTCGAGCTCGACCTCCCCGCCGTCAACCTGCCAAACGCCGGCGCCAGCCCCGGGCTGCCGGACGACATGGTGGTCGAGGTCGCGGCGACCGTCGTGGACGGCCGCCTGGCGCCCGTCCCTGTCGAGCCGCTTCCGGAGGCGGTGTTCGCGATGGTGCGCTTGCAGGGCAGCATCCACAAGCTGCTCGTCGAGGCGTACGCCGAGCAGTCGAAAGCTAAGCTGCTGCAGGCGATCCTGCTCGATCCCGTCGTCGACAACCACAACCGCGCCGTCGCCATGATGGACGAGCTGCTGGAGCTGCAGCAGGACATCCTGCCCGCCCTGCACTGATGCGGTTCAGCGGCTGAGGGCCTCCGCACCCACGGGGCGGGGGCCCTCAGCCGTGTCCGTCTGCGCGCGACATCGCCTCGTGTCGCTAGTCGGCGCGGTACAGGTCCGCGTGGAACCGGTAGGCGTCGCCGCGGTAGGTGTTGAGGCCGAGCAGGACGGGCGACCCCGGTCGGTCGTACGCGATCTCGCGCCCCACGAGCACCGGGCTGCCCTGGGCGACCCTGAGCAGCGCCGCGTGCTCGCTCGTCGCCCCTTCCGCCTGCACGCTGTATGCGCTGCGGTAGATCGACACACCGCACTGCGTCTGCAGGCTCTCGTACAGGGAGGCGTCGGTGAGGTCGACATCGAGCAGCGCGTGCGCGAGCGTGAGGGGCAGAACGTTGCGATCGACGCAGATCGGCGTCGAGTTCATCCCGCGCAGCCGCACGAGCTCGAGCACGTCCTCCCCCGGCGCCACCCCGAGCCGGTTCGCCTCGTCGAGCGTCGCGGACCTGACCGTCTTCTCCAGCACCTGCGCCGTCGGCGTGTGCCCGCGCTGCCTGGCCATCTCGGTGAACGACTCGAGCGTGCTCGGCGGCTCCCCCACCGTGGGGCTCGGCACGAACCAGCCGCGCTGCGGGGACCGGGCGACGCGGCCCTGCCTCTCCAGATCCTCGAGCGCCATCCGCACGGTGCTGCGGCTCACATGCAGGCTCTCGGCCAGGAGCCGCTCCCCCGGCAGCTTGGTCCCCGGCTGATAGATCCCGCGATTGATGGCCGTCCCGAGGTCGCGGGACACCCTGGTGGTGATCGTCGGCGTCTTCACAGCAGCCAACATACCAATCGCGACGCGGGAAGTGAATCTCGCCACTACTGGTACGACTGGTCCGCGATGCGCTCGACGGGGCCGTCACGACGAGTACCGGCGGTTTGCCGCGGCTCTCGCCGATCCAGCTCAGAACAGGCTCGCAGCGAGCGCGGACTCACTCCCCCGGGGCGAGGAGGCCGGACTCGTACGCGAGGATGACCAGCTGTGCACGATCGTGGGCCTGCACTTTGGTCATGATCCGGTTCACGTGCGTCTTGGCGGTGTGCGGTGAGATGTACAGGTCTCTCGCGATGTCCTGATTGGAGGCGCCCCTGGCGACCATCAGGAGGACTTCGCGTTCGCGCTGGGTGAGCAGCGCCAGCTCGGCCGTCCGCCCGGGCTGCTCTCGCGCCGGTCCCGCCACGAAGCGGTCGATGAGCGCGCGGGTCGCGACCGGTGACAGCAACGCTTCGCCCGCGTGCACCGCCCGGATCGCGCGCACGATCTCCTCGGGCTCCGCGCCCTTCCCCACGAATCCGCTCGCCCCTGCTCGCAAACCGGCGACCACGTACTCGTCCTCCTCGAACGTGGTCAGGATGAGAACCCTGGTGTCCACCAGAGCCGGATCGGCGCAGATCTCCTCCGTCGCCTGAATCCCGTCGAGCACCGGCATCCGGATGTCCATGACGACCACGTCGGGCCTCAGGCTCCTCGCCAATCCGACCGCATCTGCTCCGGTCGAAGCCTGGCCGACCACGGTGACATCGAGGCTGGCCGCAAGGATGTCGGCCACGGCCTTCCGGATCAGCGCCTGGTCGTCTGCGATCACAACCGTCGTCATCGTGCCCTCTCCTCCGGCCCGAGCGGCAGCCGGGCCGTGAGCTTCCACCCCGCTGGGGACGGACCAGCGTCGACCGACCCCCGTACCGATGCCACACGCTCCCGCAGTCCGATCAGTCCCAGGCCAGGACCCTCCGCGCCGTCCGCGCCTGGGGCCTCGGCACGCATCGGGTTCGTCACCCCTATCGCCACCTCGGAGGCGCCGACGTCGATGAGGATGTGGGCGCGGTGTTCGGCGCCGTGCTTGTGCGCGTTGGTGAGCCCTTCCTGGATGACGCGGTATGCGACCAGTCCCGGCATCCCGGTGACGCGGCCGATATCTCCCTCGACGCGCGTCTTCACATCGAGGCCGGCAGTGCGGAACCGGTTCACGAGCTCCTCCAGCCCCTCGACCCCGACCTGGGGCGAGGACGCCCGCCCTTCCCCTGCATCGTCCCCAGGCTCAGCACACCGGCGAAGAACACGATGACCGGGACGGAGTTGGACAGGCTCAGAGCGGCCATCGCGAACGCGCCCAGCGCCGCCCCGAGCATCATCCAGATCGCGCGGCGACCGAAACGAGACCTCGTCCGGTCGGAGAAAGCCCCGACCACGGGCTGCACGATCACCGTGACGACGGCGAAGGTCGAGGTCGCCGCCGCGAACCCTGCCACCTTGCCGGCGGGATCGAGCAGCGTCATCTGATTGGGGATGAGCACCGATTGCACCCCGGCGAAGGCGGCGAACGTCACGATGGCCTGGACGGTCAGCCAGGGCGACAGTGCGCGACTCGCCGGTTTCGCCACCGAGGCGTCAGGGGGAGCCGCCCCGGTGTCTGTGGTCAGCACCGCGTCGACAGCGGCGCCTTCGGGAAACGTCATGTCGCTCTCCTTTGAGTCGGGATCCCCACATCGGCGATGGCGCGTGGTGGGGGCTGGCTCGAAATCTAGGGCAAGTATTGACCTCTGTCAAATACTTGTTGCCCATCGCGCGGGCCGGTACGCTGACGATGCAGAGAAAGGACTGTGCGTATGCCCCGCCCGCAGAGCGTCCGAGCGATGCCGCATCTCCTCGATCGCGATCGTCGCCCCGTCGTCTCCGATGAAGCCCCCGGCATCGCATCCGCCCTCAACGCGATCGTCGCGGCAGGGAACTCGACGACACTCCGCAGGCTGCTCATCGACCAGAGCGGATTCCCCCTCGCGGACGACACGCCGGCCTTCCTGCTCTTCAACCAACTGATCTACCGCGGAGCCGCCCGGCCGACCGACATGGCGGACGCGATCGATGTGAGCAGGTCCTACATCTCGCGCATCGTCTCGCGCATGGAAGCTGCCGGGCTGATCATGCGAGCACCCGATCCCGACGACGACCGGTCGCTCATCATCGCCCTGACCGACTCTGGCCGTGAGATCGCGCAGCGCGTCGTCCGAGCCGGGGAAGACATGTTCTCGTCGATCGCCGACGAATGGTCGGCCGACGATCTCGCCACCCTGGAGCGCCTGATCATCAAACTCGCGCGAAGCATGGACACGGCGAGCTCTCAGCTTCTCGCCCAGGTCTCCGGCGAGCGGTGGCTCGCGAGACCAGACGTCGACTAGCCGACGCCGAGCCGGGCACCCGGAAGGGACCGGCCCTACCCGCCGACGTGCGCGAGCGCGAGGGCGGCGAGCGCGGCAGCCTGGTCGCCCAGGACCGCGTCGTCGAACACCGCACGCGGGGAGTGGTTCATCTCCGCCCGCTCCGGGTCGGTGCCGGGCGGGGTGCTGCCGAGGAACACGAACGCGCCAGGCACCTCGCGCAGCACGAACGAGAAGTCCTCCGAGGCCATCATCGGCTCCGCCGCGCGCACGACGCGGCCGGCGCCGAAGACCGACGACAGCACCGACAGGGCCCGCTCGGCGGCGGACGCGTCGTTGACGGTCACCGGGTAGACCGGCTCGAACTCCACCTCGGCGGTGCAGCCGTGCGCGGCAGCGATCCCCTGGACCAGCCGCGGCAGGTCGGCGGTCAGGCGGTGCACGGATCCGTCGGAGAGCGTCCGGACGGTCGCTGCGAGTGCGGCGCTCTCCGGGATGACGTTGAGCACATCCCCCGCCGAGAGCTCGGTGACGGTGAGAACGACCGGATCGACGACGTCGAACCGGCGCGTCACGTACGACTGCAGCGCCAGCACGACCTCGGCGAGCACCGGCACCGGGTCGACGGCCTGGTGGGGTCGCGAGCCGTGTCCGCCGCGACCGTGGACGGTGGCCCGGAGCACGTTGGCGCCGGCCATGAGCGGGCCGGGCCGTGTCGCGAAGACGCCGCGCTTCCCGGGCATGACGTGGATGCCGTACGCGGCCTCCACCCGCGTGCCCGCAGCGGACAGCACCCCCTCCGCGATCATGACCGGAGCGCCTCCGCCGGCCTCCTCGCCCGGCTGGAACATGAACACCACGGAGCCGGCGACGCTGTCGCGCCGCGCGGACAGCAGCCGCGCAGCTCCGACGAGCGCCGCGACGTGCAGGTCGTGACCGCAGGCGTGCATCGCACCGGTGCGCGAGGCGTACGGCAGCCCGGTCTCCTCGGTCAGCGCGAGCGCGTCCATGTCGGCCCGCAGGAGCACGGACGGGCCCGGCCGCGCGCCGCGGAGCACCGCGACGACCGAGGTGCAGCCCTCGCCGAGCTCCACCTCCAGGCCGAGCCCGTCGAGTGCGGCGACGATCGCCGCCTGCGTCCCGGGCAGGAACAGCCCGGGCTCCGGCCGCTCGTGCAGCCGCCTGCGCAGGTCAACGAGGCCAGGCAGCAGCCTCCTGGCCTCGTCGTCGATCCCCTCGATCGTCTCGATCGCCACCACACCTTCTCCTCTTCCCGGACTGGCCGGCTCACTCGCCCGGCCAGCGCGCGGCGAGCACGGCACGCCCGCCCTCCCAACGGCACACCTCTGCGCCCTGGATGTAGACGCGCTCGGCACGCGACGCGACCTCGAGCGGGTCTCCCGTCCACACCACCACGTCCGCGTCGAGACCGGGCGCCAAGGCGCCGAGCCGATCCTGCAGCCCGACGATGCGCGCAGCGTCCGCGGTGATCGCGGCGATCGCGTCCTCCCAGGCGAGCCCGGCGCGTACGGCCTCCGCCGCCTGCAGCCGGAGCTGGCCGATCGGGAACACCGGATGATCGGTCGTGAGCGCCACGCGCACGCCGGCACGCTTCAGCGCCACGACGTTCTCGGCACGGGCGTTGCGCAGCTCCACCTTGGAGCGCGTCGTCAGCACCGGCCCGAAGATCACCGGGATGCCGCGTTCCGCCAGCTGCGGCGCCAGCCGGTGCGCCTCCGTCCCGTGGTTCACCACCAGCCGCAGACCGAACTCCTCCGCCAGTCGCATCGCCGTCGCGATGTCGTCGTGCCGGTGGGCGTGCTGATCCCACAGCAGATCGCCCGCCAGCACCGCGGCGAGCGCCTCGCAGGCGAGGTCGGTGCGCGCGGGACGGTCCGCCGCGTACGCGCGGGCGTCCAGCAGCGCCTGCCGGATGACGAGGGCGACGCCCATCCGGGTGCTCGGCAGCTGCTTCCTGTCGCCGTAGACCTGCTTCGGGTTCTCGCCGAGCGCCGATTTCAGCCCGAGCTCGGCGACGACGACCTGCTCGTCGACGGTGGCGCCTCCCCACGTCTTCACGGCCGCGCTGACGCCGCCGATCGGGTTTCCGGATCCCGGCTTCACCACGACCGTCGTGACCCCGCCCGCGACGGCGTCCTCGAAGCCGAGGTCGTCGATCGTCACCGCGTCCAGCGCGCGCACGCCGGCCATGTTCGGGCCGGAGAGCTCGCTCCCGTCGGCGCCGGCCCAGCCGTTCGCCTCCTCATGGACGCCGACGTGGGTGTGCGGGTCCACGAAACCCGGCAGCACCCAGCGCCCTGCGACATCGACGACCTCGGCGGTCCTCGGCAGCGCGATCTCCGCGCCGATGGCGGCGATGCGGCCGTCCTCGACCAGCAGCGTGCCGCCATGCACGATCTCGCCGAGCCCGGTGACGATCCGCCCGCCCACCAGAGCGAGCGCGCTCATCGTGCCGCTCCCACCCGAGCAGCCAGGTCGTCGGCGTCGACACCGACGATCCCGACGCCCGGATCGACGCGCACGATCACCCCGCCGGAGGCCTCGCCGTCCGGGGCCTCCGCCAGGTCGGCGACCGGACCGTCCACCCAGGCCCACGGCAGCCCGGCGACGTAGCGGCGAATGGCGCCGAGCTTGTCGAACTGGACGGGCAGGAACGGCCACGGCTCCGCGGGAAGGCCGAGAGCCGGGCGGAACGCGGTGTGCGCGTTGTGACCCCACTCGCTCGCCCAGACGATGTCGAAGCGCTCCGCGAGCGCGGCGATCCGTGCCGGGGCGTCGACCGGGATGGCGACGTCGCGCACCCACTTGCCCCACGCCGAGACGTGGTGCGTGCGCACCGGGACCCGCGGCTCCGCCTCCAGGACGATGACGTCGCTGATGCCGAGCGCGAGCACGGGACGCTCTCCCGAGGGGCGGCGCGCACGGTAGCCGGCCATCAGTCGTCGACCGCTGCGGCGAGCTCCTCGGTGAGCGCGTCGCCCTCGAAGTAGTTGCCGCCCTCGATGTGCACCAGCCGGTCCGCCTCGTCGAACGCGACGCCCGGCGGCGTGCCGCCCTGGGCGACGAGCTTGATCTGCTTCGCCATCATCCTCCTGACCATGGCGACGCCCTGATCGGTGGTCGTCAGGTGGTCCTCCGAGTGCAGCGAGATGTCGCCCTGGCTCTTCTGCGCCTCGTAGTCCCCCGGCATCCGCTGGTGGTCGGCCTCATCGAGCTCGCGCCACGGCCGGCCCTCGTGGGTCGAGCGGAGCTTGTCGAGGAATTCCGGATCCGTGTCCCTGGCGAGCGTGAAGATCTTGAAGTTCACGTCGTCCACCGGCACGACCCAGCCGAGCATGTTGGTCTGGCCGCTGGAGAGCTTCGGGCTCGGGACCACGCGGATGTTGGGGAACATCACCTCGGTCACCCGGCGCAGGGTCCGGCCATCGCCGAGGTCGCGCAGCTGGATGGACCTGACCCCGCGGTCCGTGTACTCGTACGTCACCTCGGGGAGCAGCGCCATCTCGGGGGTGAACTGGAAGCCGCTGAACCTGGCGTGCAGGATCGGCACGTGGAACGGGTCCATCACGTTCTCCCAGTGCTGCAGCCAGTTGAAGTCGAGAAGTGCGGGACCGCCGCCGCCCACTCCGGCGTCGTTGACGATCAGATGCTCGTCTGGCGCGAGGTCCTCGAGGGTGTCGTACCGGGGCAGCAGCGGCTTCTTGGCCGGGTCGCCCAAGTATGCCCAGATCAGGCCGTACTGCTCCTGGACGGGGTACCAGGGCTGCCGGACCCTGTCGCGGTGCAGCCCCAGATCCGGCTCGCACGGCTGCTCCAGGCACTGCCCCTCGGTGTCGAAGACCCAGCCGTGATAGCAGCAGCGGATGCCGTCGTCCTCCACACCGCCGTAGTAGAGGGAGGCGCCGCGGTGAACGCAGCGCGGGTGCAGCAGGCCGGCCTTCCCCTTGCGCGTCCTGAACAGGATGAGATCCTCGCCGAGCACGCGGAGCCGCAGCGGCCGTGTCGTCGCGTCCTCCACCTTCGCGACCGGCTGCCAGTAGCTGCGCAGCACCTCGCCGTACGGCGTGCCCGGCCCGACCTGGGCGAGGTCGTTCAGCGGCGCTCCGAGTCGCAGTCCGTATGCGGTCCCTGTGTCCATGAGGTCTCCCTTTCTTCTGTGGGCTGTCGGTGCTCAGACGTCGAGCACGAGTCGCGGGGAGACGGCGCGCGAGACGCAGACCATCATGGTCTCGTTCTCCTCGCGCTCCGCCGGGCTGAGGATGGAGTCGCGGTGATCGGCGACGCCGTCGACGATGGCCGTCTCGCACGTGCCGCAGATCCCCTCCAGGCACGAGTTCGGGACGGGGATGCCCGCGCGCTCGAGCGCGGCCAGGATGCTGCACCCCGGCTCGACCTCCACCGTCATCCCGGAGCGCGCCGCCTCCACCTCGAAGACGTCGTTCGAGAGCGGCTCGGCAAGGGGTTTGGCGGCGAACCGCTCGACCCGCAGCGTCCCCGGCGGCCAGTCCAGGGCGAGCTCCTCGAGCGCGTCGAGCATCCGCGCGGGGCCGCAGGCGTAGACGCGGACGCCGGAGGGGAGGCTGCGCAGCTCCCCCGCGAGGTCGGCACGGCCGCCGGCGGCGGCGTCGAAGACCCGCGTCCGCTCGTCGCGCAGCAGCGCGTCGGTCAGGAACGCCATGCGCTCGCGCGAGCGGCCGAGGTAGAGCAGCCGCCAGGCGGCGCCCCCGGCCTCCGCTGCGCGCACCATCGGCAGCAGCGCCGTGATGCCGATGCCGCCGGCGACGAAGACGTAGTCGGCGCCCTGCTCGTAGCCGAAGGTGTCGAGCGGATGGGAGACGGTGACGAGGTCTCCTGGCCGGAGCGTCTCGTGCACGTAGCGCGACCCGCCTCGGCTGGAGTGCTCGCGCAGCACGGCGATGCGCCAGGCCTCGCCGTCGGCCGGGCCCGAGCACAGCGAGTACTGGCGCTCGACGCCGTTCGCGAACCGCACGTCGACGTGCTCGCCCGGAGTCCAGGCGGGGAGCGGCCGCCCGCTCGGGTCGGCCAGGCGCAGCGACAGCACCCCGTCCGCTTCGCGGCGCAGCTCGTCCACACGCAGGGTGAGTCGTTCGCTGGTCGCGGAGTTCATGATCGGTCACCCTTCGGACGGCACTGTTCCTCGTCACCTCGCGAATCGGCTAATTCGCAAAGATGGTTATAATCATTTATGGACTTTAGGGCTGCGGCCTGGCAGTGTCAAACGCATCCCGTCTCTCCGTTCGTTTCAGGAAAGGAACAGCGATGACCCGTCTCCGGATGCGCGACCTCTCGGCGATCCCCGACTACAAGCCCGGCAAGGCCACCGGCCCCGGCACGCCGCACGATCCCCCGGTCTACAAGCTCTCCTCCAACGAGAACCCGTACCCGCCTCTGCCGTCCGTCGCGCGCGCCCTGGCCGACCAGCTCTCCGCGATCAACCGCTATCCGGAGACCGCCGCCGCGACACTCACGAGCGTGGTCTGCGAGCGCTTCGGGGTCCATCCGGCGAACCTCGTGTTCGGCAGCGGGTCGGTCGAGGTGCTCTCGCAGCTCATCCGGGCGACCGCCGGCGAGGGCGACGAGGTGGTCTTCGCGTGGCGGTCGTTCGAGGCGTACCCGATGCTGGTGCTCGCCGCGGGCGCGAAGCCGGTCATGGTGCCGCTCACCCCCGACCACGAACACGACTTCGACGCCATGCTCGCCGCGATCACCGACCGTACCCGGCTCGTGATCGTGTGCAACCCGAACAACCCGACGGGCACCACCGTCTCGCAGGACCGGCTCGACGACTTCCTGGCGCGCGTCCCGTCCGACATCGTCGTGCTCGTCGACGAGGCCTACGTCCACTTCAACCGGCGCACGGACACCGCCGTCGGCATCGAGACGATGCGCACGCACGACAACGTCGTCGTCGCCCACACCTTCTCCAAGGCGTACGGGCTCGCCGGGCTGCGCATCGGGTACGCGCTCGCCCCCGCGCCGGTGGCCACCGCGATGCGCAAGGTGGCCATCCCGTTCGGCGTCACCTCCCTCGCCCAGGCCGCCGCCGTGGCCTCCCTGCGCGCCGAGGACGAGCTGACGGAGCGCGTGGAAGCGCTCGTGGCCGAGCGGGACCGCATCGCGGCCGGCCTCGGACGACTCGGCGTCGAGGTCGCGGAGTCGGGCGGCAACTTCCTCTGGCTGCCGCTCGGCGACGCGACGGCGGCGGCAGCCGGCGCGTTCGAGAACCACGGGCTGCTGGTGCGGCCGTTCGACGGCGACGGCATCCGGATCACGATCGGCGAGCCGGCGGCGAACGACCGCATCCTCGCCGTCTGCGCGCGCCTCGGCGCTGATGCCGAGCTGACCGCCGCCCGCTGAGCATCAGACGGCGGTCGCCGCCGCCGTCCGAAATAATCGTCTACACGGAATGGAGCGTGGAATGACAGAACCCGACGAGAGCACCGCTGCTGACGCGGAGACGCGGGTCGCCACCCGGCACACCCTCGTGACGGCCGACGGTCGCCTCGACTATACGGCGACCGCCGGAACCGTGCTGGTGCGCAACGACGACGGCTCAGCGCGCGCGAGCATGTTCTACCTCGCCTACACCGCCGACCGCGAGGAGGGCGAGCCGCGACGACCGGTCACGTTCCTGTTCAACGGCGGCCCCGGGTCCGCGAGCCTCTGGCTCAACATCGGCGCCTTCGGCCCGAAGCGCACGCCGACGGCGACGCCGCGGGCGACGCCGCCGGCGCCGTACACGGTCGGCGACAACCCGCACACGCTGCTGACCGAGAGCGATCTGGTCTTCCTGGACGCGCCGGGCACCGGGTACTCCCGGCTGATCGGGACGACGACGCCGGCCGAGACCTGGGGCGTCGACCAGGACGTCGACTGCTTCGCCAGGGCGATCACTCGGTACCTCACACTCACGAACAACTGGAACGCACCGCGGTTCCTGTTCGGCGAGTCCTACGGCACCACCCGGGCGTCCGCCCTCGTGCACCGCCTGCAGAACCAGGGACTCGACTTCAACGGCGTCGTGCTGCTCTCGACCATGCTGAACTGGGCGGAGAACAACCTGGGGCTGGATCAGGAGCACATCAACCTGCTCCCGTCGTTCGCGGCGACGGCCCGCTACCACGGCCGCTCCCGCGTCGAGGCGGACGACCTCGACGACCTCCTGCGCCAGGCCAGGACCTTCGCCCAGGGCGAGTACGCGCACGCGCTGCAGCAGGGCGACCGCATCGACGCCGACGAGGAACGCCGGGTCGCCGAGCGCTTCAGCGCCTTCACGGGCCTCGACGTGGACCTGGTGCTCTCCCGGCACTTCCGGATCGGGATGGAGCCGTTCCGCTACGCCATCATGGAGGACGCCGGTGTCGTCGTCGGCCGGTTCGACACCCGGTTCACCGCCGATCACCAGTACGTCGTCGGCACCGGCTCGCACGACCCGGCGACCGACGACGCGGCGACGGCAGGCGTGAACAGCGCCCACCTGTCGGCGTTCCTGGAGCTGCTCGGCGGCGAACTCGGCTACCGCACGGACCTGCACTACCGGCACCTGTACAACATGGTGATCTCGCAGGCCTGGGACTGGAAGCACAAGGCACCCGGCATCGACGCCCCGACCCCGGTGCCGGACGTGAGCCTCGACCTGTCCGCCGCGATGCGCCGCAACCCGAACCTGCGCGTGGCGGTGCTGGGCGGCGTCTACGACCTCGCGACCCCGTTCTTCGGAGCCGAGGTGGACATCGCCAAGCTGTACCTGGCGGACCGGCTGCGCGCCAACGTGGACTTCCGGTGGTACGAGTCGGGTCACATGACCTTCGTCGACGAGCAGGTGATCACGACGATGAAGCGCGACCTCGTGGACTTCTACCGGCAGGCGACCGACCACTCCCCCGTGCCGCTGCCCGGGGTGTGACGTCGGATCGACGGGGCCTCACCGCTCGGTGGGGCCCCGTCCTCATGCGCTCAGGAATGTCCGAAGGTCGCCGGCGAGCGCGGCCCGGCTCGGCCGGTCCGTGTACATCATGTGCCCGGCGGGATAGCGCCGGTCCACGATCCGCTCCCGCGGCAAGCCGTACTGGGCGAGCAGGTGCTCCAGGGACCCGACCGTGGTAAGCGCGTCGAAGTGCCCTGTGCCGAAGAACAGCCGCGCGTCCGGGTTGGCCCGCAGCAGGGCGGACAGATGCGCCGGGTAGTCGAACACGGCGAACGGCGACGGCAGCGCGCTGCCGCCGAACCGGCCGACGGCGGTGGCCTCGAGGTAGTCCCAGCCCTCGTGCGCCGCAACGGAGAAGCGGTACGGACGCACGTCCTCGATCCCGAACACATCGCTCAGCAGCTCCCTGGTGGCCGCGAAGACCACCGGGTCGATGCGGACCGACGCCGCGTCCACCTCGGGCTCGGCGACGGCGGGCCGCGGCGCCCGCACGGTGTAGCGGGAGTCCGTGAGACCGACGGCGAGGCCGCGGTCGGCGAGCAGCGCGCGCCGGAAATCCTCCTTGTCCACCCGGAGCCGCCGGGCGCGGAGGTCGTCGGCGCTCAGCCCGGTGAAGCCGGCGAGCCGCTCCACCAGCTCGGGCGACCAGGCCTCGGTGCCGAGTGCGGCGGCGTACTCGCCGACGGCGAACGCGTGCGCTCGTGCCGCGACGGTCTCGAGTGGGTCGGCGCCGTGCGCCCCGCGGCCGTGGAACCACGCCGTCGCCGCCAGGAACGGGAGCGCGGCGACGAAGCCGGCCGCGTTGCCCGGGCGTTGCGTCGTCTCCTGCGCGTTGAGGCACTGGCCCAGCATCGCCACCCCTGCGGGTGCCGGGGCGCCCGCAGCGACGAGCGCCGTCGCCGTCAGCGCCGCGCGAATCGTCCCGTAGCTCTCGCCCAGCAGGTAGACGGGGGCCGCGGACCTGCGGTGCCGCAGAATCCAGGCGAGCACGAGCTGCGCGGTGAGCGCGGCGTCGCGGTCGGCGCCGGTCACGCGCTCGGCGGCGCCGGGAGCCTGCCGTGCGAACCCGGTTCCGACCGGATCGACGAAGACCAGGTCGGCCACGTCGAGGATGCTGTCGGTGCTCGCCTCGAGCGCCCCTGCCGCGGTCGGCGCTGCCGTGAGGTCTCCTGGCACGGCGGCCGCCCACGGCCCGAGGCCGCTGACGTGCAGCCAGGCCGACGAGCAGCCGGGACCGCCGTTGAAGAGGAACAGCACGGGACGCGCCGGCCCGCACTCGTCCCGCAGGTAGGAGAACGTCCAGGCGTCGCCGAGTTCGGTGTCGTCGTCCCCCGTCAGCGGGAACCGCTCCGCGAGCGCGGTGAACGCGATGGTCTGCCCACCGGCGGTGAGGGTGCGCCGCTCCTGCCGCGGCGCCATCAGCGCTCCCGCACGGCGACGTGCGCAAGGGCCATGGCCGCGAGCGCGGCCGCCTGGTCGGCGAGGATCGCGTCGTCGAAGAGCACTCCTGACGAGTGGTTCGGCGCGACGGTTTCCGGATCGAGGTGCCTCGGCGTCGCCCGCAGGAACACGAACGTCCCCGGCACCTCCTGCAGCACGGAGCTGAAGTCCTCCGAGCCCATCACCGGCGCAGGCGAGAGCAGGACACGGTCGTCGCCGAAGAGCTCCGCGAGCGTGGCGAGCGCGCCCGCGGCGCGCTCGGGGTCGTTCACCGTCGGCGCGCACAGCACGTCGAACCGGGTCTCCGCGCGGCAGCCGTGAGCGCGGGCGATCCCGTCGATCAGGTCGGGCAGCTCGGCCGTCAATCGGTCGAGACTCGCCGCGGACAGCATCCGGATGGACGCACCGAGGCTCGCGCGGTCGCCGATCACATTCCGCGCCTGCTCGCCGGCCCGCAGCTGCGTGACCGTGACCACCACCGGGTCGAAGACGTCGAAGCGGCGGGTGACGAAGGCGTTCAGCGCGGTCACGAGCTCGGCGAGCACCGGCACCGGGTCGCGTGCGAGGTGCGGAGCGGATGCGTGCCCGCCGCGCCCGTGCACCGTGACCTCCAGTTCCGCGGCACCCGCCATCAGCGGCCCCGGTCTGGTGGAGAACACGCCGTAGGCGCCAGGGACGACGTGGATGCCGTACGCGGCGATCGGCCGCGAACCGGTGACCTCCAGCACACCCTCCTCGATCATCCGCACGGCGCCGTCGCCCGTCTCCTCCCCCGGCTGGAACATGAACACCACGTCGCCGGCGATCCGATCGCGCCGCGCCGCGAGGATCCGGGCGGCGCCCACGAGCCCTGCGAGGTGGAGGTCGTGCCCGCAGGCGTGCATCGTCTCGCCCGTCGCCCGGTAGTCGAGGCCGGTGTCCTCGCGCATCGGAAGCGCGTCCATGTCGCCGCGCAGCAGCACGGTGGGGCCGGGCCGGGCGCCGTGCAGCACCGCGGTCACGGAGTCGAGCCCGTCGCCGAGGCGCAGCTCCAGACCAGCGTCCGCCAGCGCGTCGAGCACCCGGCGCTGTGTGCGCGGCAGACGCAGCCCGAGCTCCGGGTCGGCGTGCACGGCGCGCCGGAGCGCTACCAGCTCCGGCAGCAGGGCGTCGGCGTCCTGCCGCAGCGTTTCGTCGTGGGCGGGCATCAGGCTCCGATCGTGCGAAGGAGGCGGTCGGTGCCCGCGTTCTCGATGCGCGGGATGGCCGCCACCAGCTCCTGGGTGTACGGATGGCGGGGTTCCCGGACGATCGTGTCGGACTCCCCCTCCTCCACAACGGCGCCGCGTCGCATCACGGCCGTGCGATCGGCGATGTACCGCACGACGGCGAGGTTGTGGGTGATGAAGAGCACGGACAGCTCCAGCTCGCGCTGCAGGTCGCGCAGCAGGTTGAGGACGGCGCCCTGCACGGAGGCGTCCAGCGCCGAGGTGATCTCGTCCGCCACGATCAGCCGCGGGCGCACGGCGAGACAGCGTGCGATCGCGACGCGCTGACGCATCCCGCCTGACATGTGCGCCGGATACTGGTCGACGACGCCCGACTTCAGCCGCACCAGCTCCAGCAGCTCGCGGACGGAGGCCGCGCGCGACTTCGCAGACGCGCTGCCGTGCGTCGCCAGCGCCTCATCGAGCGTCTCGCCGACAGTCATGCGCGGGTTCAGCGACGAGAACGGGTCCTGGAAGATCATCTGCACGTCGGTCGCGCGCTTGCGCCGATCGCGGCCGCGTGTGGCCAGCAGGTCCTGACCGCCCAGCATCACCGTCCCGCCGCTCGCCGTCTGCATTCCCGCGACGACGCGTGCGAGCGTCGACTTGCCGGAACCGGACTCGCCGACGAGCCCGACGACGGAACCGCGCGGCACCGTGAGCGACACCCGGTCGACCGCGTTGAACGCCGTCCTGCCCGTCCCGAAGGTGACAACCAGGTCCTCGATGACCAGCTCCGCCATCAGGCCACCGCCTTCGTCGTCTCGACCGTCTCGCGCAGTCCGCCGCCGTGCTGGGGGTGCCAGCAGGCGACGGCGCCACCGTCCTCCCGCGGACGCAGCGGGGGCGCCTCTTCGCGGCAGCGGTCGGTCGCGAACGCGCAGCGCGCGGCGAAGGCGCAGCCCGTGATCGGCCTGCTCAGGTCCGGCGGCTCGCCGGGAATCGTCGCAAGCGGGCGCTCACGATCGGTGTCGAGGTCGGGCAGGGATGCGGCCAGCGCCCGCGTGTAGGGGTGCGCGAGCCGTTCCGGCTGCGCGAGCAGCGCGACATCCACATCCTCCACGATCCGGCCGGCGTACATCACGAGGATGCGCTGGCAGAGCTCGGCGAGCACGGCGATGTCGTGCGAGACGACGATCGCGGCTGCTCCGGTCTTCTCCACCTCCCGGCGCAGCAGGGCGAGCACCCGCTGTTGCACCGTGACGTCCAGGGCAGTCGTCGGCTCGTCGGCGATGATCAGCGACGGCGATCCGATCTGCGACATGGCGATGAGCGCCCGCTGCCGCATCCCGCCGGAGAACTCGTGCGGGAACTGCTTCGCCCGACGCTCCGCATCCGGGATGCTCACGTCGGCGAGCGCGCGCACGGCGCGCCGGTGCGCCTCAGGCCGTGAGGCGCGCTCGTGCACGCGCGGCACCTCGGCGAGCTGCGCGCCGACGCGGAGCGCCGGGTTCAGCGCCGTCAGCGAGTCCTGGAAGACCACGCCGACCTTGGTGCCGAGGGCCTTACCGGTCTCGCGCGCGCTGCGCCCGGTGAGGTCCTCGCCCGCGAACCGCAGCCGCCGCGCGGTCACGGCGGCGCCGGCGGGCGCGAGTTGCGCAACTGACATCATCGTGACGCTCTTGCCGCTGCCCGACTCGCCGACGACGCCGACGATCTCACCGGCGCCGATGCTGAACGAGACGTCCTGCACCGGCCGGATCCAGCCGTCGGGGCCAGGGAACGAGACGGCGAGGCCCTCGACCTCCAGCAGCGGCTCGCCCGCGGCGGGGCGCTCGAACGCCGGGGCTGTCGCAACGGGCGCAGGCCCGAGCTTCTTGGCGCTGAGCGCGCGACCCCTTCCCCGGTTGCGCATGTGCGACGCGAACGACTCGCCGAGCATCCCGAACGCGATGCCGGCCACGACGACCATGACCCCCGGGCCGACGATGGCGGTCGGGCTGCTGTAGACCTGCGCGAAGCCCTCGCTGAGCATGCGGCCCCAGTCGTAGTCCGGCGGCTGGATGCCGACGCCGAGGAAGCTGAGGCTGGAGAGCGCGAGCAGACCGCCGCCGACCGAGATGGTCACGTTGACGATCACGGGCTCGGCGATGTTCGGCAGAACGTACCGGCTGAACTGGCGGCCACGGGAGACACCGAGCATGCGCGCCGCCGCCAGGTACTCCGACCCGCCGACGCGGGAGGACAGGGTCTGCGCCAGGCGCGCGAACGAGGGCGTCATGGTGAGCGCGAGGGCGATCACGGCCGTGGTCGACCCGGCGCCGAGGAGGATCACCGTCAGCATTGCGAGCAGCAGGACCGGGAACGCGAGCCACGTGTTGATCACGGCACCGAACGCGCGCTGGGCGCGCGGTCCGAGCACGGCGGGCAGCGCTCCCAGCAGGAGGCCGGCGGCGGCGCCGAGCAGCGTGGCCAGCAACGCCATCCCGAGGGAGGTACGGGTCGCCACGAGCGTGCGCAGCAGCAGGTCCCGTCCGAGCGGGTCGGTGCCGAGCGGGTGCGCAGCGGACGGGCCCTGCAGGATCGCGTTCGGGTCCGCGGAGGCCGCGGCCGCCCCCCACAGGATCGGCGCGAAGACGGCGAGCAGGACGAGGACGACGATGACGGTGGACGAGACCAGCGCCATCGGGGACGTCAGGAACCAGGGAGCGCGACGGCGGGTGCTCATGCTGTCTCCAGGAGGGTCGTTCGGCGGTCGAGCACCGAGAGCACGATATCGACCAGCAGGTTGACGAGGAGGATCACGGCCGCGTAGACGATCGCCAGGCCCTGCACGATCCCGTAGTCCTTGGTGGTGATGGCCTGCACGAACGCACTGCCCATCCCCGGCCAGTTGAACACCTGCTCGACGAGCACGCTGCTGGCGACCATGGTGGCCAGCAGGGATCCGCCGAGGGTCAACGTCGCCGTGAGCATGTTGGGCAGCGCGTGCCGGAAGTAGACGAGCGCGGACGGCAATCGCTTGGAGTGCGCGGTGCGGATGTAGTCGTCGCCCAGCACGCCGAGCGCTTCCACCCGGGCGATCCTGGCGAGCGAGGCGGACGCCCCGATGCCGAGGGCCAGCACGGGCAGCACGAAGGACTCCGGCCCGGACATCCCCGCCACCGGGAAGGCCCGGAGGGTGATCGCGAACACGATCACCAGCACCACCGCGAGCAGGTACTCGGGGATCGCCGCGAAGAACCCGGAGACCCCGGTGAACGCGACCTCGGCGCCCTTGCGGCGGTTGCCCTGAGTCCAGATCGCGACGAAGAGCCCGACCGGGACGGCCACCAGGAGGACGAAGAGGAACGTCACGCCGGCCAGCGCGATGGTCGCCGGCAGCCGATCGGCGACCAGTTCCGAGACCGACCGGCCCGTGATCAGCGACGACCCGAGGTCACCGTGCAGCAGGCCGCCCACGTAGTTCACGAACTGCACGATGAGCGGCTGGTCGAGGCCCAGCTGATGCCTGCGCTCGTCCACGACCGACTGCGGAGCCGTCGCACCGAGTGCGGCGCGCACCGGGTCGCCTCCCGCGGCCCGCAGCACCACGAAGGCAGCGGTGACCACCACGAACAGCGCGATGGCCATCCGGAGCACCCGGCGGACGAGGAAGGACAGCCACGGGCCGCCGCCGCGCCGCGGCCGGCGCCGGGCGACGGCGGCGGTCGTCGGCACGACCACTGTCGACTCGTGAGTCATCTGCTACTTCGTGATCCGCAGGGTGAGCGGGTCGAGCGTCGTCTTGTTGAGACCGAATTTCACGCCGTCGCCGTACATCGTCTGGGTGGACGAGTAGAACGGCAGCACCTCGAGGTTCGCGAACAGCTGGTCCTGAGCCTTCTGCCACGCATCGCAGCTGTCCTCGCCCGCGAGCTTCTGCGCGGCGCTCGCGAGGTCGAAGTACGTCGTGTCGGTGTTGTACGTCCAGTTGCCGCCCTTCGGGGGGAACTCGCCGGAGAGGATGCCCTGCCAATCGCTCGGCAGGCTCGTGAAGATCGGCGCCCACACGATGTCCCAGTCGCCGCCGCCGAAGATGACGTCGGTGTATGCCGAGGACGGCGAAGGGACGCCGTTCACGCCGACCTTCTTCAGCTCGGTCTGCATGAGCTCGATCGCCGCGGTGGCGCCAGGGCCCTCCTTGGCGGGGTAGAGCAGCTTCATCGTCAGTTCCTTGCCGTCCTTGTACCGGAAGCCGCCGTCGCCCAGCTTCCAGCCGGCGGCGTCGAGCTTCGCCGCCGCAGCGGTGAGGTCGAACGTCGGGAGGGCGGATGAGCTGTCCATGGTCGTGCACGCCGCCCCGAAGTTGGAGACGAGCGACACGATCTGCGAGCCGTGGCCCTGCGAGGATACCTTGCCGATCGCCGTGCGATCGAGCGCCTCGGCGATCCCCTGGCGGACGGCCAGGTCGTTGCCGGGCCGACCGGTGGCTTGGTTGAAGAAGATCATGCCGGGACGCAGCGGAACCTCGATCTTCTCGGCGAACTTCTGTGCCGAGAGCCGGTCGCGATCGGTGCCGCCGACGGTGGCGATCTGGGCCTGGCCGGTCTGGACCAGGTTCGCCGCGGTCGCGCCGCTCTCGACGACTTGCGCGGTGACGGTCTTGGGCAGCCCCTCGGCCTTCGACGTGACGCCGTTCGCGCCCCAGGTGTAGTCCGTGCGCAGCTCGAACGTGTACTTCTGTCCGGCGGTCGAGCTCTTCAGGGTGTACGGCCCGGTGCCGAAGGCGGCGGTGTCCATCGCGGACGGGTTCTTCAGACCGTCTGCGCAGACGATCGGCAGAGCGCCGATGGTCTCGGCCAGGAAACTCTGGGCCTCGGCGCTGTCGAAGGTCACCGTTCCGGCGCTGTCGTCCGCGGTGATGGTCAGTCCGGTCGCCGGGAAATAGACGCCCTTGTACGGCGAACCGGTCTTCTCGTCCGCGGCGTACTCGAAGGTCGCCTTGACGTCGCCGGCGGTCAGCGGCGCACCGGATGCGCAGGTGATCCCCTTCTTGAGCGTGAAGACGACCTGGTTGGTGGTCGCCTTCCACGATTCGGCCAGCGCACCGACGGCAGGCTTGCCCGTCGGGAAGGAGAGCAGGGACTCATAGGTGTACGCGGCCAGGTCCTGGCTCGCCTGAGTCGCGTTGGTGATCGGGTTGAGCTTGCCGGGGTCGCTCAGCTCCGTGACGGTTATCGAGTCGGTGGTGGCCGACCCGCTGCTGGTCCCGGAACAGCCGGCCAGCGCCAGCGCTGCGGCGGCCCCGACGACAACGACAGCGACGGTGCTTCGTTTCATGAAGGTCCTTTCGGTGGGGGATGCAGGGCATCCGATTGCAGCTAATGATTACTATCAATTATTCAGATACAAGATTTCCGTCGTGTAACGATTGGGTTCGCATCACGAGTCGTCACCGGATGCGGCGAGGCCCGCTGCGCCCATGATCGTTTTGAGCTCGAGGAATTCCTGGAAGCCCTCGGTGCCCGCTTCTCGCCCCAGCCCGGACTGCTTGTAGCCGCCGAAGGGAGCGCCGACGTCGAGCCCGGCACCGTTGATGCCGACCGTGCCCGTTCGAAGCCGCAGGGCGACGTCGACGGCGCGGCGCTCGTCCGCCGACCACACGCCCCCCGACAGACCGTAGTCGCTGTCGTTGGCGAGACTGATCGCCTCGTCGAGGGTGTCGTACGCCGTGACCGCGAGGACGGGCCCGAACACCTCCTCGCGGAAGAGGCGCATGTCAGGGGCGACATCGGCGAAGATCGTCGGACGCACGAAGGCGCCGCCCGGTCGCGGCGGCTCTGCACCGCCGGCGACGAGACGCGCACCGTCGGCGATCGCGGCTTCGATGTGGGCCACGACCCGCTCGCGCTGGAGCTCGGAGGCGAGGGGTCCCATGGCCGTCGAGCTCTCGCGCGGGTCACCCGGCTCCCAGCGCGCGACCTCGTGCACCGCCGCCGCCTCCCACTCCCCCGCCAGCGCCCTGGGCACCAGCACGCGCGTGAGCGCCGCGCAGGTCTGACCCGTGTTCGCGAAGCACGAGCCGAGAACGCCGGCGACCGACTCCGCGACCGGTGCGTCGTCGAGCACGATCGCCGCCGACTTGCCGCCCAGTTCCAGCGCGACGCGCTTGATCCCTCGGCCGGCAGCGACGGCGACGCGCTCGCCGACCGCACGCGATCCGGTGAACGTGACCATGTCGACGCCCGGATGCGCGACCAGCGGTTCGCCGACTCCGGCGCCGTCGCCGAAGACGACTGCCACCACACCGGGCGGGCAGTCCAGCTCGTCGAGGATCTCCGCGACGATCGCGGCGTTCAACGGGGCGACCTCGCTGGGCTTGAGCACCACGACGCACCCGGCCAGCAGAGCCGCTCCGAGCTTGAGCATGATCTGGTGGAGCGGAAAGTTCCACGGAGTGATCGCGGCGACGACCCCCGCCGGCTCGGAGACGACGAGGGAGTTCGACACCGCGGCGCGGTCGACGTGCGCGCGTGCCGCCGCGATCAGGTGCGCGAGGTCGGCGATCGCGACGCCCACCTGGGCCGCCCTGGCGAAGCCGATCGGCGCTCCCATCTCGGCCGTCAGAGTCTCGGCGAGCTCGTCCCTCCTGCGCTCCAGCCCGGCGGCGATCCCCTCGACCAGAGCGATCCGCTCGCCCATCGGCGTCGCGGCCCAGCCCGGGAACGCCCGGACCGCGGCCCGCACCGCGGCGTCGACGTCGGCCGCGTCGCCGGCGACCACCGCACCGACGAGCGACCCGTCCGCCGGGTTGTCGACCTCGATCAGCTCGCGTCCCACGGTGGTCTGGAACGCGCCGTCGATGTAGTGGCCGACGACCCGCGTCATGCCCGCGCCTCCTCTGGCACGAGGTGAGCGTCCGCCTGCAGCGGCGCCGGACGCGGGACGCCCTCGTGGATGAGGTGCCAGGGCGAAGGGAACTCGCCGACGGGAACGTCGATCAGCACGGGGTCACCGCTCGGGACAACCTCGGCGAGCACGCCCGCCAGCTGCTCCGGCGTGCGCGCCGTCACCGACGCGATGCCGAATGCGGCCGCCAGCGCTGGGTAGTCCGGGTTGGTCAGATCGCTCGAGAAGTAGCGGGCGCCGTAGCGGTTCTTCTGGATCCGGCGCACATTGCCGTAGAAGCCGTCGTGGAACACGATGGTGGCGACGCCGAGCCCGTAACGGCGCATGGTGGACAGCTCCTGCATGGTCCAGGCGAACCCGCCGTCCCCGTTCACCGAGACGACCGCGCGGCCGGGGTCGGCGGCCTTCACGCCGAGCGCCGTCGCGAAGCCGTAGCCGAGGGTGCCCTGATAGCCGGGACCGATGTAGGTGCGTGGCTGGTAGGCCGGGTAGCAGGCCGATGCGGCGTATCCCACCTGGGTGAACTCGCTGACGAAGACGCCGTCGTCCGGGAGTGCCGAGCGGATGGCGCCGAGGTACTGGCGCTGCGGCGCGATGTCCTCGAACTGCTCGGTGAGCCACGCCCGGACGCCGGCGAACTCCGCGCTCCGGTCCTCGCGCTGCAGAGTGCCGAGCTCGGCGGCCAGCGCCTCCAGGCCGAGGCGGGCGTCGGACAGCAGCGCGAGCTCGGAGGCTCGGGGGCCGGCGAGATCCGCCGGCTCGGCGTTCATGAGGATGACCGGAGCGCCTGCGGTGTCGACCTGGGAGCCGAACGTGGTGACGAAGCGGGTCCCGATCGCGAGCACGAGATCGACTCCGGATCGGAACGCGCGCAGCGCGAGGGCATCGAACGCCAGCCGATGCCGCGCGTCGAGGGCCCCGCGGCCGTTCTCCGTCATCAGCACGGGCGCCTCCAGGGCCTCCGCCACCTCGCGCAGCGCCGTGGACGCATCGGAGGCGATGACGCCGCCTCCGACGACGATCAGCGGCCGGCGGGCGGAGCGCAGCAGCCGCGCCGCCTCACGGATCTGCTGCTCGTCCGGCGCGGTGGGAGCGTCGCCGACGCGGCCGATCGGCTCCCGGCCGGACAGCGAGGCCAGCACATCCGGCGGCACCTCCAGTGCGACGGGGCGCGGCCGCCCGGTGCGGAGCTGCCGGAACGCCTCCGCCACCAGGCCGGGCACCTCGTCGGCGCTGCGGGCGGAACCTGTCCACTTCGTCAGGCTGCGCAGGATGCCGGTCTGGTCGGGCAGCTCGTGCAGCGCACCGAGACCTTTGCCGATGGCCCGGGAGTCGATCTGGCCGGCGATCAGCAGCATCGGAGAGTTGGCCGAGTATCCGGTCGCGACGCCGGAGAGCGCATTGAGCACGCCGGGGCCGGGCACCACCATCGCGACGCCCACCTCTCCGGTGCTGCGTGCATAGCCGTCCGCCATATAGGTCGTCGCCTGCTCGTTGCGTGCGCAGGTGAAGGCGATGCGGTCCGCCCGCGCGTAGAGCGCATCCGCCGCGTCGTCGAGCTGGACACCGGGAATCCCGAAGACGCGCGTGACGCCCTGCTGGATCAGTCCCTCGGCGAGAAGCTCGCCACCCGTGCGTTCCGTCATCTGATCCTCTCCTCTGGGGCTCATCGAGAACAATATATTCGTTACAATGGTTTATAGCAACTCATTGATTCGCGCCGGATTCCCGCGCCGGGCCTTCCCGGACCGTAGGATGTGGGTGCGCACCGCGCGGCGCGTGAGGGAACGGAGGGCGAATGCCAACACTCTCGGGGGACATCGAGTCGGAGCGACGTGCCTTCACGCACAACCGCGTCCGAATCAGCCAGTCGGTCGCGGACGGCCTGGTGCGCGAGATCGAGGACTCCATCAACCGCGACCGGCTGCCGGCCGGCTACCGGATCGGCACCAAGCAGGAACTCTGCGATCGGTTCGGCGTCGCACCGGCGACGCTCGGCGAGGCGATGCGGGTGCTGCGCGCGCGCGGCCTCATCGAGGTCCGCCCCGGCCCGGGCGGCGGCCTCTTCGTCGCCGAGCAGTCACCCCTCATCCGGCTCGCCCACAGCGTTCTGGCGCTGCGGCAGAGCGGCGCGACGATCAACGACGTGGTCGCCGTGCTCGACGCGCTCGACGCCGAAGTGCTGCGCGACGCCGCCCGGTATCGCACCGACGCCGACTTGGCCGACCTGGACGCCCTGATCGAGGAGCTCGCTGCGGTGTGGAACGACCCGGCCGCCGGGCTGCACTGCAACTGGCGACTGCACAGGCGAATCGCGGAGATCTCGCCCAACGCCGTGCTCCGCACCTTCTACCTGAACCTCGTCGACTACATCGAGTCGGAGAGCGTCGGCGAGTCGTCCACGTTCGACGTGATGGGTTTCCACCCGGACACCGACGAGCGACTGCAGATCCATCGCGATCTCGTCGAGGCCATCCGGTCGCGGGACGAGTCGGCGCAGACCGGCGTGCTGCAGCGCCACCGCACGCTCGGCCGCTGACGAGGAGAGCAACTCGTTACGGGTGCGAAACGGCGGAAGCCCGCCGACCGGCTGCGCGGCGAGTGCGATCTGCGTCATTTCGTCCCCCTCGGCGAGCGGGGACAGCGGCGCTGTCGTAGGAAAAGATAGGCGCCGTGTGGCCGCCTGGACCGCCTGCCGACATTCGCATCCGCTATGAATCCATGGCGAGGCTAGGTGGAGCGGTCATCCGACGGAGCTTCGAGCGACCGGCTGGCGCAGCAGCCCCGAGCTACGTCCGCCACCGAGCTGACCATCTGTTACTGCTGTGTTGCCGCGACATCGATCGGCGGCAAGCGAAAACCCCCGGATCCCGTGTCAACACGGGGATCTCGGGGGCTTGCACGTGGCGGTACCGGTGGGATGTGAACTCTCGTTCGACCCCCTGAGTCCCTTGGCATCCGGGCCAACTTCCGCGGAATGTCAACGAAGTTCAGCGCGATCACGCCTCGATGGGTCGCCGGCGCGGCTTCCTTCCGCACATCCGTGACCCGATTCAGCACGATGTCGATCAGCTCCTGCGGCGTCGACGACGCCAACAGCAGGGGCTCGGCGACCAGGTCGGCTCCCGCGGCCGCGGCGAGGTCCGCGAAGTACCCGGGCGCGAGCAGGTAGGTCGCGATCACGACGCGACCGCCCGGCCTCCGCGATCGCGCCGCCGCAACGGCCTCACCCAACGGCGGCATCGCCGCCGAGATGAATCCGGTGGAGACCGCCGAACCGAGCCGCGCGGCCAGAAGCGCGGTGGTGCGGTGGCAGTCGGCCACTGCGCGCGGGTCGGAGGATCCGGCGGCGGCCAGCACGACCTCGTCCCCTGGCCGGTAGCCGGCCTCCACCAGTCGTCGTACCAGCACGTCGATGAGCCGGAGGTCGGGGCCGAGCGCCGGGGTCACTGTCGTGGGAAGAGGTGAGGCGTCAGCCGCCTCCGCGAGGTCGACGAAGACGTGGTAGCCGGCGGAGAGCAGCAGAGGCACGATCAGCGCTCTCTCGGCCGCCTCCGCGGCCCGCGCGAGCGCCGTGGGCACGTCGGGTCGTTCGACGTCGACATGACAGCCGATGACGTCGACGTCGAGTGAAGCGGCGACCGCATCGACGAGTCGACGAACGGCCGCCTGCCCGTCGTGCGACGATGTCCCGTGCGACGCGGCCAGGACCGTGACGCTCACTCGGCCTCCAGTTCGATCTCGATGAAGCTCCCGACGATCCGCGTGCGGAACGTCCGCAGTGCAAGCGCGGGATCCGTGAAGCACTCTCCCGTGCCGAGGTCGTAGACCTCTTTGTGCAGCGGAGAGGCGACGGTCGGACGATCGCCGCGCGAGCCGACGATCCCCCTGGCCATGACGGGCGCGCCGTCCGCTGCCGGGTCTTCGTGGGCCACCGCGTAGATTTCGCGCGGCGACAGTAGGAAGACCGCGATCTGCCGCATCCGCAGCAGCACCGCCTCCCCCCACGACGGCTCCAGGTCATCGACGCGGCACGCGCGCACCCAGTCGGTCGGCGTTGCATCCGGTCGTGCGGCGGTCTGCGTGATGGTCATGATCCGACGGTAGGGCGCAGATGTTTCAGGCGGCGCTTCGCACTGTTACCTCTCTGTGAAGGCCGCCTCACACGGCGACCGGGTGCGTGTGCGAGCCGTGTTAACGCGCGGTTACACAGACGAAACGGTGGGGAAACCGTGCGTTCGTAGTCTCGAAAGGCACCGGGAGAGTTCCCTCCCCGGTGCGGCGGCTGCCGCTGGAGACACGGAAAGGGGCCCGCATGACGACCGAGCGCACGCTGATCGTGGGAGGCGGTCCCGCCGCGCACCGGCTGGTCGACGCCCTCGTGTCGCGCGGCGGCGGCCACCCGATCGTCGTCGTGGCCGAGGAGCCCTATCTTCCCTACGACCGCGTTCAGCTGAGCAGACGGCTCGCCGACGGAGCGGTCGATCTGACCCTCGAACCGGCCTCCCATTGGGAGGACGCCGCCGTCGAATTGCGGGTCGGCGAGGCCGTGACCGCCATCGACCGGCAGGCAAGAACCGTCACCACCAGCTCGGGTGCCGTGCTCGACTACGGCCGGCTGGTGCTCGCCACCGGGTCCTCGGCGCCCGTCCCCGACATCCCCGGCGCCACGGCCGGCCGCGTGTACCGTACGATCGACGACGTCGACGCGCTCGTCGCCGAGATCGCCGACCTGCGCGAGCGGCTCGGCCGGTCGCCGCGGGTCGCGGTCGCCGGGGGCGGGCTCCTCGGACTGGAGGCCGCGGGCGGAGTCGCCGCGCTCGGTGCGGAGGCGGTCATCATCCACTCGGGCGGCTGGCTGATGTCAGCGCAGCTCGACGAGGGGGCCGGTCAGGCGCTGGGCAGACTGATCTCGGCCCGCGGAATCGACCTCCACCTCGGCACGCGTCCGCGCGAGATCGTGCTCGGCGAGGACGGCCTGCCGGTGTCGGTGCGCTGCGCCGACGGCCGGAGCGTGCCGGCCGATATCGTCGTGTTCGCGATCGGCATCCGCGCGCGGGATGAGCTGGCCAGGGAGGCCGGGATCGCCACGGCCGAGCGCGGCGGCGTGATCGTCGACGAAGCCTGTCGCACCTCCGACCCTGCGGTCTGGGCCATCGGCGAGGTCGCCGCGATCGATGGTCGCACCGTCGGCCTGGTCGCGCCCGCGAACGCGATGGCCGAGACGGTCGCCGACCGGATCCTCGGCGGCGACGCCACGTTCACGACGGTCGACGACGCCACGAAACTCAAGCTCTCCGGCGTCGACGTCGCCAGCTTCGGGGACGCGCTCGCGCGCGAACCCGGTGCACTGGAGATCGTGTACGCCGATCCCGCCCGCGGCCTCTACCAGAAGCTCGTCGTCAGCGACGACGCGAAGACCCTGCTCGGCGGCGTCTTCGTCGGCGACGCCTCCCCCTACGCGGGGCTCCGCCCGCTGCTCGGCCGGCAGCTCGACGCCGAGCCGGCCGCCTACCTCTCCGCCGCGGGGGCCGAGCCCCCCGCGAGCGGGTCGCTGCCCGACGACGCGTTCGTCTGCTCGTGCAACAACGTGACCGCGGGCACTGTGCGGGAGGCCGTCGGCGACGGCTGCCACGACCTCGGCGAGCTGAAGGCGTGCACCCGTGCCGGCACGCAGTGCGGGTCGTGCGTGCCCCTGGTCAAGAAGCTGCTGGAGGCCGAGCTCACTGCGTCCGGCGCCACCGTCTCGCACGCCCTCTGCGAGCACTTCGACCTCTCGCGGCAGGAGCTGTTCGAGTCGATCCGGGTGCTGGAGCTGACCAGCTGGGAGGACACCATCGGGCGGCTCGGCCGTGGCCGCGGCTGCGACATCTGCAAGCCCGCGGTCGGCTCGATCCTCGCCAGCCAGCACAGCGGCTACCCGCTCGACGGCGGCCGCGGCCCGCTCCAGGACACGAATGACCGCGCCCTCGCGAACATGCAGAAGGACGGCACCTACTCGGTCGTCCCGCGCATCCCCGGCGGTGAGATCACCCCGCAGAAGCTCGCGGTCATCGCGCAGGTCGCGACCGACTTCGGGCTGTACACGAAGATCACCGGAGGCCAGCGCATCGACATGTTCGGCGCGCGGCTCGACCAGCTGCCCGAGATCTGGAGGATCCTCGTCGACGCCGGCTTCGAGTCCGGCCAGGCCTACGGCAAGGCTCTGCGCAACGTGAAGAGCTGCGTCGGCTCCACCTGGTGCCGATACGGCGTGCAGGACTCGGTCGGGATGGCGGTGTCGCTGGAGCTGCGTTACCGCGGCCTGCGCGCCCCGCACAAGTTCAAGTTCGGCGTCTCGGGCTGCGCCCGTGAGTGCGCCGAGGCGCGCGGCAAGGACGTCGGCGTGATCGCCACCGACAAGGGCTGGAACCTCTACGTCGGCGGCAACGGCGGCTTCCAGCCCGCGCACGCCCAGCTGCTCGCCTCCGACCTCGACGACGAGACGCTGGTGCGGTACATCGACCGCTACCTCATGTACTACATCCGCACCGCCGACCGCCTGCAGCGCACGGCTCGGTGGATGGAGGATCTTGACGGCGGCATCGACCACGTGCGCGAGGTGGTCGTCGACGACTCGCTCGGCCTTGGCGCCGAGCTGGAGGCCGCCATGGCCCACCACATCGACACCTACGAGGACGAGTGGGCGGCCACCCTGCGCGACCCGGAGCGGTTGCGGCGGTTCCGGTCGTTCGTCAACGCGCCGACCGAGGCCGACCCCTCGATCGCGCGCGTCGAGGAGCGCGGCCAGCTGCGGCCCGCGACAGCCCAGGAGCGCGCGGCCGGAGCCGTGCTCGTGACGGGGCCGACCATCCCGGTCCGCTCGACCGAAGGAGAAGCACCGTGACCATCCGCACCGGAAGCGTCACCCTCGTCGGCGGGGGCCCAGGCGACCCCGAACTCCTGACCGTCGCCGCCGTGCGCGCGCTGGCCGCGGCCGACGTCGTTCTCTACGACCGGCTGGCCCCGCACGAGACGCTCGCCGAGCTCGCACCCGGCGCGCGGCTCATCGACGTGGGCAAGCGACCCGGCCACCACCCGATCCCGCAGGACGAGATCGAGCGCCTCCTCGTCATGCACGCGCTGGAGGGCGCGAACGTCGTGCGCCTCAAGGGCGGCGACCCGTTCGTCTTCGGCCGCGGCGGCGAAGAGGTGGAGGCCTGCCGGCGGGCCGGCGTTCCGGTGCGCGTCGTCCCCGGGGTCACGAGCGCGATCTCCGTGCCCGCAGCGGCGGGCATCCCGGTGACCCACCGCACGGCGTCGCGGATGTTCACGGTCGTCTCCGGGCACGCGCCGCTCTCCCCCGCCGAGCTCGAGCACCTCGCGGGCCTCGGCGGGACCATCGTGATCCTGATGGGCGTGACCAACCTCCCGTCGATCACCAGTGGGCTCGCCCGGTTCGGGATGGACGCGGACATGCCGGTCGCGATCGTCGAGCAGGGCTACTCCACGCAGCAGCGCACGACCTTCGGCGACCTGGGCACGATCCTCACCGAGTCGGCGCGGGCGGGCGTCGGCTCCCCCGCGGTCGTGGTGATCGGCGACGTGGTGCGCCTCGCCCGCGGCGGCGACGCCGACGCGACAGCGGCACTGGCCGGTGCCGCGACGACGACGGCCCCTGCTGCGCCGCCGGTGGGGCCCTGAGGTGGGTGACGAGCGGCCAGGGGTCGCCGCATTCCGTCCCGATCAGCTCGCCGGCTTCCGCATCGGCGTCACCAGCGACCGCCGCTCCGCGGACCTGATCGACGCGTTCGAGCGCCGCGGCGCCACCGTGCTGCACGCGCCGACCGTGCACATGCAGCACGCCGAGGATGACGCGCCGGTCATCGCCGACACCGTGCAGATCATCCGCGCTGCACCGGACGTGCTGCTGGCGACCACCAGCTACGGGATGCGCCGCTGGTTCGAGGTCGCCGACTCGGCCGGGCTCGGCGAGGACCTCCAGCGCTCGCTCGAAGAGTCGACCATCCTGGTGCGCGGCCCGAAGGCGCGCGGCGCTGTGCGTGCGGCCGGGCTCGACGACACGGGAATGAGCGACGAAGAAACCACTGCCTCCCTCGTCGGCAAGGTGATCTCCGAGTTCCCGGCCGGGATCACCGTCGCCGTGCAGCTGCACGGGACGACGGACGAAGCCCAGCTGCAGCGCCTCCGCGACGCCGGCGACACCGTCATCACCGTAGCGCCATACACCTGGTCGGTGGCCGAGGACGACGACGAACGCGCCACCCGGCTGGTGGAGGCCATCGCCTCCCGCCAGCTCGACTGCGTGACGTTCACCAGCGCCCCCGCGGTCGACGGCCTGCTCATCGCAGCGCTCGCCCGCGGGCGGCATGCGGAGGTCGTCGAGGCCTTCCGTTCCGACATCGTGGCCGCGAGCGTGGGGCCGGTGACCTCCGCCCCGCTGATCGCCGCCGGGATCACGCCGTTGCAGCCCGACCGGTTTCGGATGGGCGCGCTCATCCGGCTGGTCTGCGAGCACTTGGAGGCGCAGTCCACGCGTCGCGTCGTCACCCGGCACGGCGAGGTCGAGCTGCGCGGCACGGTCGCGATCGTGGCCGGGACGCAGGTGCGGCTGACCCCCACCTCGCTCTCGCTGTTCCGCGCGCTGGTCGCCGCGAACGGTGCTGTCGTCTCGCGCAAGGACCTGTCGTTCGCGCTGGCCGACGAGTGCGACGAGCACGCCATGGAGGTTTCGCTCAGCCGGTTGCGGCAGAGCCTCGGAATGCCCGGCCTGGTCGCGACCGTCGTCAAGCGCGGCTACCGCCTCGACGTCTGATCCCCGCGGTTCACCGCGCCACGGGATTCGCGGCGAGGAGGCTCGCGATGCGGCCCTTGCAGCCGCCGCACCCGGTCCCCGCTCGGGTCTCCCTGCCGACGCACTCGACCGTGTCGCAGCCTCCCGCGACGGCCTCCTCGATCCGGCCAGCGGTCACGCCGTTGCACCAGCACACGGTCGCGTCGGGGCCGAGCGGGTCCTCGATGGGCGCCGCACCGGCGTCCGCGGCGTCCAGCCGCAGCAGCGCGGACGGCTCGGCCGGGAGGGCGCCGCCGCGTTCGAAGAGCAGAGTGAGCTCGGCGCCGGCGTGCGGCAGCCCGACCGAGACGAACCCGGCGAGCGCTCCGCCGCGCACCACGGTCTTCAGATAGGCGCAGCGCGCGGGGTCGAGCCAGACGCTCACCTCGGCGTCCTCATCCCACGACTCGGCAGCGTTGTCCCCGCCCGAGACGACGTCGATGCCGGTCGCCTTGAGCATCACCGCGGTCGCGCGCTCCCGCAGCGCGACCGCCGCGTCCGCTCCTCCGGTGCCGCCCGCGGCCTCCGCCCGCAACCGCCGCGCGAGGGCGCCCGCCTGCCGCCAGCCGGGTCCGATGAGTCCGCTCGGCGCTCCGGGCACCCGGCCGTCGGCGTCGGCGTCGTCGGGTGAGGCGAGCTGAGCGCAGTCCCCGATGGCGAAGACGTCCGGGTCGCTCCAGCTGCGCAGCTCCTCGTCGACGAGGATGCCGGCCGAGCAGGCGAGACCCGCCGCGACCGCCAGCTCCACCCGTGCCCCCACGCCGCACGAGAGCACGAGCAGGTCGCCGGGGAAGTAGGTGCCGTCGGCGCAGCCGAGCCCATCGAAGACGCGCCCCGACTCCTCGTCGCGGAAGCCGATGCTCTCCGCCCGCGCGTGCGCTGCCATCCGGATGCCACGAGTCCGCGCGGCACGAGTGAGCATCCGACCGCCCGGCTCGTCGAGCTTGCGCGCCATCGGTGTCGGGCCGTGATGGACGACGACCACCTGGGCGCCGTGCTCGGCGGCGAGCAGGGCGAACTCCATCCCGAGCACGCCGGCGCCCAGCACCACGATCGTGCCGCCGGCGGCGACCACCGGCGCGACGGCGTCGGCGTCGGCCAGGTCGCGCAGGGCGACGACGCCGGCCGGCAACGGCCGCGCTCCCTGATCGAGCGCGGCGGCAGGCGCGGCACCCCGGTCGCGACGGGTCTGCTGGAGGCCGTCGAGGGTCGGGATGTTGGCCCGCGCTCCCGTCGCCAGCACCAGCCGGTCGTAGCGCAGCTCTCCGCCGCCGTCGAGGACGACCCGCTGCCGCACCCGGTCGATCGCCACGGCGACGTCTCCGAGCCGGATGTCCGCCCCGGTCGCCCGGGCGCCTTCGGTGTCGGTGACCTCCAGCCGCTCCCGGCCGGCGGCGCCCACTGCGTACTCGGCGACCAGCACGCGGTTGTAGGCGTCCTCCTTCTCGGCGCCGACCACGGTGAGCTCGATGTCGCCTGCGTCGACGGCCGGGAGCAGCTCCTCCACCAGCCGCGCCCCGACCGGTCCGTACCCGATCAGGACGACGCGCAGCGGCCGGGCGCTCATGCGGCCGCCTCGTCCGCCGCGCGCTCGACGGTCACCGCGGTCCGTTTGAACTCCGGCATCGCCGAGACCGGGTCGACGGCCGCCTCGGTGAGCACGTTGGCGCACTGCCGGCCGGCGAAGTGGAACGGGAGGAAGACGGTGTCGATGCGGATCCCGGAGGTGAGCAGCGCACGGGCGGCCACCTCGCCGCGGGCGTTGCGGACGAGGACCGCGTCGCCGTCTCCGATCCCCAGCCGGGCGGCGGTGGCGGGATGAAGCTCCGCGCGCACCTCGGGCTGCGCGGTCACCAGCTCGGGCACCCGGCGGGTCTGCGCGCCCGACTGGTAGTGCTCGAGCAGGCGACCGGTGATGAGCGTGAGCTCGCCAGGCGCCCGGCCGGCAAGGATGTCCCTCGGCTGCACCGGCACCAGGCGGGCGCGGCCGTCGTCATGACCGAAACGGTCGAGGAACAGGCGCGGCGTGCCCGACGAGCCGGCCGGGTACGGCCAGTGCGCGGCCTCCCCGGCCGCGAGCTGCTCGTCGAGCAGTGCATGGCTGAGCCCCGAGTAGTCGGCGACACCGCCGGCGGAGGCCCGTGCCAGCTCGTCGAACACCGCTGCCGGGTCGGTCGGCCAGACCGACGGCGCGTTCAGACGGGCGGCGAGCTCGGCCAGGATGTCGAGCTCGCTGCGCACCCCTGCCGGCGGCGCGATGGCTCGGCGGCGCCGGAGCACCCGCCCCTCCAGGTTGGTCATCGTGCCCTCCTCCTCCGCCCACTGCGTCACCGGAAGCACCACGTCGGCCTGCTCGGCGGTCTCGGAGAGCACGAAGTCGCAGACGACCAGGAGGTCGAGCGCCTGCAGGCCCGCGCGGATCGCCCCGGCATCCGGGCCGGAGACCACGACATTCGCGCCGTGCACCAGCAGCGCGTGCACTCCGCCCGGCCGGCCCAGCATCCCGAGCAGCTCGACCGCCGGAACGCCCGGCCCCGGCAGCGTGTCCGGGTCGACTCCCCACACCGCGGCGACGGCCGCACGTGCTGCCGGATCGGCGATCGTGCGGTATCCGGGCAGCTGGTCGCACTTCTGCCCGTGCTCGCGGCCTCCCTGCCCGTTGCCCTGCCCGGTCAGGGTGCCGTAGCCCGACCCCGGGCGCCCGACCAGGCCGAGCGCGAGCGCCAGGTTGATCGCCGCGGTGGCGGTGTCGGTGCCGTCGATGTGCTGCTCGACGCCGCGGCCGGTGAGGATGTAGGTGCCGCGCCCGCGGGCGAGCCGCCGGGCGACCTCCCGCAGCCGCCCGGCCGGCACGCCGGTATGCTCCTGCACGCGCTCGGGCCACCAGGGGGCGACACTGCGGCGTACGGAGTCGAAGCCGGTCGTGCGCTCCGCCAGGTAGGCGGTGTCGGCGAGTCCCTCGGCCAGGACCACGTGCGTCAGCCCGAGCAGGAGCATGAGATCGGTGCCGGGCGCGGGCTGCAGGTGGATTCCGGAGTCGTCGGCGGTGAGCTGCGCCGTCTGCGAACGCCGGGGATCGACCACGATCAGGCCCCCGGCCGCCCGTGCCCCGGCGAGGTGACCGATGAACGGCGGCATGGTCGCGGCGACGTTGGAGCCCAGCAGCAGGATGGTGTCCGCGTCGTCGAGATCGGTCACCGGGAACGGCATCCCGCGATCGATGCCGAAGGCGCGGTTGCCTGCGGCGGCCGCGGACGACATACAGAACCGTCCGTTGTAGTCGATGCGGGAGGTGCCGAGCGCGAGCCGGGCGAACTTGCCGAGCAGGTACGCCTTCTCGTTCGTGAGGCCTCCGCCGCCGAACACGCCGACGGCTTCCGCGCCGTGCTGGTGCCGGGTCGCCGCGAGCCGGTCGGCGATGAGGCCGAGCGCGTCCTCCCAGCTCGCAGGCCGCAGCTCGCCGGTCTCGTCCCGGATCAGCGGGGTGGTCAACCGGCCCGGGGTGGACAGCAGTTCGGCGGAGGTCCAGCCCTTCTTGCACAGGCCGCCGCGGTTGGTCGGGAACGCCCGACCCGCCACGGTCACCGGGGTGGGGGCACCCGGGGACGGGGTAAGGGTCATCGCGCACTGCAGTGCGCAGTACGGGCAGTGGCTATCGGCGGGCATCCGGCCCTCCGCCCTAGATCCGCACCCCGCGGCGACGGCCGTAGAGCGCGACCGCGGTCGTGATCGCGAGCAGCACCACGTACGCGCAGACGAACCAGAGCAGACCGGCGCCGTAACCGCCCGTGCCCGACTTCGACAGGCCGAGCACCTGCGGGATGACGAACCCGCCGTAGGCACCGAACGCCGACACGATCCCCAGCGCCGCGGCCGCCGTGCGCTGCGATGACACATCCCCTGCGCTGCTGTGCCCGTCACCCGCGCCGGAGCGCAGAGCGAACAGGGTCGGGATCATCCGGTAGGTCGCGCCGTTTCCCGCACCGCTCGCGATGAACAGGATCAGGAAGAATCCGAGGAACAGCCAGAAGTTCGCCAGCGGCAGGGTGACGACGACGGCGAGGGCGCCCGCCGCCATGACGACGAAGGCGGCGATCGTGATCGCGCTGCCGCCGAACCGGTCGGCGAGCCGGCCGCCGAACGGCCGCGCGAGTGAGCCGACGAGCGCCCCGAGGAACGCCAGCGAGAGCGTCGCGCCGCCGACTGGGAAGGCGCTGAAGCCCGGGAACTGGTCGGCGATGAGCTTGGGGAAGACGCTGGAGAAGCCGATGAACGATCCGAACGTGCCGATGTAGAGCAGCGCCATCAGCCAGAGCTCGGGCGCCTTCAGCGCGGCGAGGGAGGCTCTCACGTCGGCCTTCGCGTTGGTGAGGTTGTCCATCCGCAGCCAGGCGCCCACGATCGCGACGATGATCAGGGGCACCCAGATCAGCCCGGCGAGCGGAAGCTGCAGCGTCGCCCCCGCGCCGATGGTGATCACGATCGGCACCGCGAACTGGGCCACCGCCGCGCCGAGGTTGCCGCCCGCGGCGTTCAGGCCGAGGGCCCAGCCCTTCTTGCGCTGCGGGTAGAAGTAGGTGATGTTCGCCATCGAGCTGGCGAAGTTGCCGCCACCGAACCCGGCGAGCGCCGCCACCAGCAGCATCACCCCGAACGGCGTCTCCGGGTTCGCCACGCACACCGCGAGACCGATCGCCGGGATGAGCAGCAGGCCGGCCGAGATCATCGTCCAGTTGCGGCCTCCGAATCGCGGCACCATGAACGTGTAGGGGAAGCGCAGGGTCGCGCCGACCAGGCTCGGCATCGAGATCAGCCAGAACGTCTGAGACGTGCTGAGCGCGAACCCGGCGGCCGGGAGGGAGACCACCACGATCGACCAGAGCTGCCAGACGACGAAGCCGAGGAACTCCGCGAAGATCGACCAGCGCAGGTTGCGCTGGGCGATGGCCGCGCCCTCGCGCTGCCACTGCCTGGGATCCTCCGCGTTCCAGCCGTCGATCCACCGCCCCGGCCGGAGCGTGAGTGTGGAGGCCGGAGGCGCGGCGGCCTCCTCGGTGGAGGCGGCGGGTGTGGAGACGGTGCTGGTCATCGAGGGACCTCCTGGTGGAGCCGTGGGATGAAGGGTGCCTCCACGCTAGGAACGACGTGTTTCGCCCGGCCGCTCGCGACGTGAAGCCGGCGTAACGAACAGCTCTCGCCCGCCGCCCGGTCATGTGAGGTGGCGGAAACGAGCCGTGATCGCTGCGCAACGCTGGCGACATCCCGCGCCCGTACGGTCGTGGGCATCCCGTCGCGATCATCGTCGCCGGGGTCATGGATGGAGGCGCGATGCAACCCGAACCCCACACGGTCGAGAGCTACCAGGCCGCCGTGCTGCGCCTGGTGACCGCCCTGCCCGCCGAGACGGTCTTGCTCGACGAGGCGCTCGGCCGCACGACGGCCGCCGCGGTCCACGCACGCTTGCCCGTCCCCGCGTTCGACAACGCCGCCATGGACGGTTTCGCCGTGCGCGCGGCCGACGTCGCCGCCGCGAGCCGTGAGCGTCCGGCCGTACTGCGCCGTCTGCAGCCGACGCGTGCGGGTTCGCCTCGCCCGCGAGCACTGCGGGGTGGGGAGGCCGTACCCATCATGACCGGTGCCCCCGTTCCTCCCGGCGCCGATCTTGTCGTCCCCATCGAGCTCACGACGAGCGGCTCCTTCGATGACGCTGCCACCGTGGCGCTGTGGCCAGGCGCCAAGCCCAACATCCGACGGCGCGGGGAGGATGTCGCCGCGGATGCCATCGTCCTCCCAGGCGCATCGGTGCTCGGCCCCCGCGACCTCGCCCTGCTCGCGGCGACCGGACGGTCGAGCGTCCGCGTCCATCGCCGGCCGCGCGTCGCGGTCATCGCGACCGGCGACGAGCTGACACCTGCCGACGCGGACGCTGGGGTCCCCGACTCGAACTCGGTCTACCTGTGCGCCGCGGTGCGCTCACTCCGCGGCGAGATCGCGTCGACACAGGTGGCCCGCGACGATGAGAGCGCGCTCCGCCGTGCCCTCGACGAAGCGGCACGCGACGCCGACCTGATCATCTCCACCGGCGGCGTCGGGCCCGGCACTCACGACCTCGCAGGACGCTTCGCCGCCGGCGCACCCGACGGGATGCTCGCCCGCGTCGCCATGCGCCCGGGCCGCCCGCAGGCCCACGGGAGGTGGAACGGCACGCCGTGGCTGGCACTGCCGGGCAACCCGACAGCCGCGTTCGTGTCCTTCGAAGCGTTCGCTCGGCCCGCCCTGATCCGACTCGCAGGCGGCGAGGGCCACAGCGGCCTGGCGGCCGAGACCATCTCGGTCGGCTGCGCAGGACGCCCGGGATCGGTGCGTTTCGTACCCCTGGACGTCGGCCGCGACGCGGACTCGGTATCCGTCGCTCCGCTGGGCTCCCCCGGCCGCGCAGCGCACTCCCTCTCCGCGATGTTCCGGGCTCCGCTGATCGCGATGATCGGCGCCGAGACGGCCGATGTCGAACCGGGCCAGCTCGTGCCCGTCATCGCGCCGGCGTGAGTGCCGACGGCCGTCGTGGGACCGACAGAACTCACCCCCACCGTCTCGTCCCGGCGCACTGCCTCGCTGACCCGCGAGCGACCCGCGTTCGGCCGGGCGATGCGATCATCCGGCTGCGGTTGCGGGCTTCGCTCGACTCGGTGTGTGTCAGTACCCTGTTCGCCCAGCTCGCCCTGCGACCCGTCGATGACCCGGACAGTGTCAGCTTTGACATCGCCCGCCGCGCCGCTCTCCGCGTTCGTCGTCGGGTACGCGGCCGGTCGAGCCGGAACAGGCTCCTTCGACGCCGCTTCAGCTCTGGTCCCCATCACACGTGCGATGGACCTCGCGAATGACCATCACGGCTCCGCGTGATTCGTGCGCGGGCGCGGAGATCGTATGGGGCTGAACAGCGCTCTCAATAGAAGACAGACACGGCTCCCGCCACCGAACGTTCGACGGTTCTCAACCGCCGACGAATCAGGACGTCCCACTCCCGTTGCGGACCCTCACCGTCGACATTCTGCGCCGAAGAAGAGGTCGGGCCGAGAATATTCTGTTCAGGCGCCAGAGCGAATTCGCGCCGACCCCTATTTCTCGGCCCCGGCCGCCAGGCCTTTACTCCAGAACCCCTGCAGGGACAAGAACATGGCGATAACCGGGATGACGGACAGCAGTGCGCCGGTGATGACAGTGGAGTAGCTGACAGGGAATCCCTGCATCGCTCGCCATCCGACCAGCCCGACGGTGACCGGCTGAAGCGAGGTGTCGGCCAGCATCAGCGACGGGAGCAGGTAGTTCGTCCAGATCGCGACGAACTGAAACAGGAAGATCGTGACCATCGCCGGCGCCATGATCCGCACCGACATGAGGAAGATCCGGTACTCGGACGCACCATCGATCCGTCCCGCCTCCAACAGCGTGTCGGGGACCGAGCTGGCTGCGTAGATCCGGCTGAGGTAGACGCCGAAGGGACTCACGATGCTGGGGATGAAGACCGCCCAGAAGGTGTTGACCGTGCCCATCGCGCTGAAGACCAGATAGAGCGGAACCGCGAGGATCGGAGCCGGCAGGAGCACCGCACCGAGCACGGTGCCGAAGATCGCCTCGCGCCCGGGGAAGTCGAATTTCGCGAGCGCGTACCCGCACATCACCGACAGGAGTGTCGAGACGGCACCTCCGACCCCTGCGTAGAGCAGAGAGTTGAGGAGCCAGTGGGTGTAGATCCCATTCTGGGCGGTGAACAGCGCTCCAAGGTTTCCGATCAGGTCGACGTCGCCGAACCAGAAGCCGTTGCCTGTGAACAGCTCGCCGGGGGGTTTGGTCGCGCTGACGACGAGCCACCAGACCGGCAGAAGGCAGTAGATCGCGAAGATCACCATCACGACGAGAACCAGCGCGCGGGAGGCCGGGCTCACCCGCTCGAACGGGCTTCGCGCGGAAGCGATGCGAGAGCGGACCGGACGTTCGATCACCGGAGCGATTTGCGTGGTCATGCGTCCACCCGCTTCGCCGATGCGCGGAAGACGAACACGGAGAGGACGCAGACGATCGCCCCCACGATGACGGAAAGCGTCGCAGCGTAGTTGAAGTCGTTCGAGGACAGCCACTTCATGGCCGCCATGATCGGGGTGTAGTCGGATGGCAGGTTCGGGGCAATGGTCTTCATCGTGACGGGTTCGTTGTAGAGCTGCGAGGTGCCGATGATGGAGAAGACCAGCGACAGCAGCATTGCGGGGCGGATGAGCGGGACTTTGATGCGGAGCGCGGCGCGCCAGCCGGAGCAGCCGTCGAGGGCCGCGGCTTCCATCACTTCGGGCGGAATGGCCTGCAGGGCCGCGTAGAGCAGGATCATGTTGTAGCCAGTCCATGCCCACGTCAGGATGTTGGCGATCGAGAACGGCAGGGCGGCGTCGGTGACGAAGGAGATGTCGATCCCGATCGAGTGGAATGCCTGCACGACGGGGCTCAGCGTCGGGGCGTAGAGGAACGACCAGACGAGCGCCGCGATGACGCCGGGGAGACCGTAGGGCACGAAGTACGCCAGCCGGAAGAAGCGCTTGCCGGTCGAGACGGCGGCATCGAGAAGAAGCGCGAACAGCAGGGCCAAGGCCAGCATGACCGGGACCTGGATGACCCCGATGAAGAGGACGCGCCCGAGGGACGCCAGGAAGCCGGGGTCCTGGAAGGCGCGAAGGTAGTTCCCGAGTCCGACGAACTGCACGTCCGCGGCGCCCAGTCCGAGCCCGCTGCGCTTGGTGGCGAAGAGGCTCTGGATGATCGCGTAGACCGTCGGAATGAGGTAGACGATCACGAAGAGCACGAGGAAGGGCGCCACGAAAGGCAGTGCGCGGCGCCAGCGACGCGCAGCGCTGCGCCGACGGGGAAGGGTGGCTGAGGAGGTCACGCGAGCATTCCGTTCGTGGGATTCGAGGTGGAGCCGAGGCTGGGGCGGGTCTGTTCGGACCCGCCCCGGCCAAAAACAGCGATCGCGAGTGGCTACTTCGCGACGGTGAAGCCCTGCGTCTTCAGGGCGTCGGTCGTCGCCTTCTGCGCTGCGTCGAGCGCCTGCTGATAGGTGCCGCTGCCGTTGGCGATCTTTCCGAGGCCGTCGCCGAGCGTGGAAGCGGTCACCGACATGACGGGACCCCACTGCCAGCTGGTCGCCACCTTGGCGGACTCATCGCGGAACAGCTGGTAGATGGGCTGACCGCCGAAGTAGGCGACCGGCTCGTCGAGGGCCTTGTTCTTCAGACCGGCCTTGGACGCCGGCAGGATCGCGGCCGCATCGATCAGGTTCGAGACCGAGTCCGCGTTCGTGGACATCCAGAGGGCGAACTCGGTCGCCTCCTTCGGGTTCTTGCAGTCCTTCGTGACCGCGGTGGCGGAGCCCCCCGAGTTCCCGACGGAGTCGGTGCTGCCCCATCGCGGCATCGGGGCGACCGCCCAGGATCCCGAGGACGCCGCGGCGTTGTCGCGAATCAGGGTCGCCGACCAGACCGGACCGACCTCGGCCCAGACCGTCCCGTTGCTCCACGCGGAGTACAGAGCGGCGTCGAAGGCGGGATAGTTGCTGAGCAGCCCCTTGGCCTGAAGACCCTGCCAGTACGACGCGACCTCGGAGTTGGCCTTGCTGTCCAGCGAAACACCCCAGGCGTCGCCCTTGGTGGCGAACCACGGGGCCTTGTTCTGCCACGCGAAACCCGCGTAGAGGTAGGGGTCGCTCGGCAGGTTCATGATGCGGGCCTTCGGGTCTGCCGCCTTGACCGCGGCAGCCGCCGACGCAAACTGATCCCAGGTCTCCGGGAGCTCGATGCCCGCCTTCTCGAAGAGGTCCTTGCGGTAGAAGAGCCCCATCGGGGCGGTGTCCACCGGGACGCCGTATGCGTCGCCGTTGACACCGACATTGCCCCACACCCAGTCCGCGAACTGGTCACGGGAGTCCTTGACGTAGTCGTTGACGTTCTTCAGGGCGCCGGCCGCGAGGAAGCTGGGGAGCGTCTCGTAGCCGACCTGGGCTAGGCACGGCGCCGTTCCGGCCTTAGCCGCGGTGAGGATCTTGTCGTATCCGCCGGCGCCACCGTTGGCGATCTGCTCGTACTTGACCTGGATGTCCGGGTGGCTCTTGTTCCACAGGTCGACCGACTTGTCGTAGCCCGCGGCCCATCCCCAGAATGTG
Source organism: Leifsonia sp. (assembly GCF_051955155.1). Lineage (NCBI taxonomy): Bacteria > Bacillati > Actinomycetota > Actinomycetes > Micrococcales > Microbacteriaceae > Leifsonia > Leifsonia sp. The sequence continues at coordinate 22,517 of NZ_JBQCGZ010000077.1, read as the reverse complement.
ATCTGCGTCGTGCCGCCGGACGCCTGAGGCGACGAACCGCCGCTGCATCCGGCGAGGGCGAATGCGGCGGCCGTGGCGACCGCCACACTCGCCAGCAGGAACTTCTTCTTCATGATGACCTTTCGGGTTCGTCATTGAACGGGATCGGCACGCCGGTGCGTGCGGCCGCAGAGGCAGTCTAAACAACGTTGTCTCAAAACGCTAGTCTGGATCGCGACATCGCCTCGGCGACGAATGGAGGACACGTGAACGACCGTTGGATTCGATGGCCGGAGCACACGGCAGCCGGCCACGATCGGCTCCTCGGCTTCGGTGGTGACTACAACCCCGAACAGTGGGACGAGAGCGTCTGGCAGGAGGATGCGCGCCTCATGGTCGAGGCCGGCGTGAATCTGGTCACCGTCGGCGTCTTCGCGTGGTCGGCGTTGCAACCGGCTCCGGACCGTTGGGAATTCGGGTGGCTCGATCGTGTCATGGATCTGATGGCCGACCACGGCATCGCCGTCGATCTGGCGACCGCCACCGCTTCCACGCCGAGCTGGGTGACCACCCTCCATCCGGACGTGCTGGCCGTCGACAGGTTCGGGCACACGATGGCGCAGGGCGGCAGGCAGGCGTGGTCTCCGTCGTCCCGCGTCTACCGGCGGCTCTCTCTGGAGCTGGTCGAGCGGATGGCCGAGCGCTACGGCAGCCATCCGGCCCTCGCGCTCTGGCACGTGTCCAATGAGCTCGGCGGCCACAACGCCCACTGCTACGGCGAGGAGTCGGCGCGCGCGTTCCGGATCTGGCTGCGCGAACGCTACGGCGACTCGATGCAGAACCTCAACGACGCCTGGCAGACGCTGGTGTGGAGTCAGCGCTACTCCGACTGGGAGGAGATCCAGCCACCGCGGGCGACCTTCACCGACCCGAATCCATCGCAGCTCCTCGACTTCGAGCGATTCAGCTCCGACCAGCTGCGCGCCCAGCTGCAGGCCGAGGCGGCCGTCCTTCGTCGGGCGACCCCCGACATCCCGATCACGACGAACCTGATCCTGTTCGACGCGGGCAAACGAATGGCGTACAGCACGTGGATGGACGACGTCGACATCGTCTCCAGCGACCATTATCTGCAGCCGGTGCGGGACGCCTATCCCGAAGCGGAGTTCTCCGCCGACCGGGCTCGGGGTCTTGCCGGGGGCCGCCCGTGGATGCTGATGGAGACAGCGCCCGGCCACACGAGCTGGCGCCAGGTGAACCCGGCCAAGCGCCGCAGGCAGCTTCGCCGGGACGCATTCTCGTACATCGCCCGCGGATCGGACACGGTGTGCTTCTTCCAGTGGAGGGCCGCCCGCGCCGGCGCCGAACGCTTCCATTCCGCGATGCTGCCGCACGGCGGTCCCGACACCGACGCCTTCCGCGACGTAGTGGCCCTGGGTCGCGATCTGGCCCAGTGCGCCGAGCTGGCCGGCTCGGTGGTCGAGGCGGACTGCGCGCTGGTGCTCTCCGAAGAGTCGTGGTGGGCCCTCGAACGGGCGGACCACCCCCACAACGGCCTCAGCGCGACCGAGACCATGCTCGCCTGGCACCGCGCGCTGACCGACCTGGGCGCCACCGTCGACGTCGTGCCTCCGACCGCAGACCTCGGCCGCTATCCCCTGGTCGTCGTGCCCCAGCTCTACCTGGTGGACGACGCCGGCGCGGAGCGCATCGCCGCCGTCGCCCACGACGGGCGCACGGTCGTCATCGGCTCCTTCTCCGGCATCGTCGACGATTTCGATCATGTGCGTCTCGGCGGCTATCCCGGGGCGTTCCGCGACCTCCTGGGGCTGCGGGTGGAGCAGTTCTGGCCGCTGCTCGACGGCGAGACAATCGCCCTGGACGGCCTCGGTGCCGGCAGCGTCGTCCGCCGGTGGGCGGAGGTGATCGCGACCGAGGGAGCGCGAGTGGAGGCGACACTCCTCGAGGGCGACCTGGCAGGTGGCCCGGCCGTCACCCGCATGCGGCACGGTGAGACCGGCTCTGCCTGGTATGTCGGCGCCGAACTGGACGGGGACGCTCTCACTGCGTTCTTTCGTCGCGTCCTCACCGACCAGGGCCTGGCGCTTCCCCTCGTGACGTCTCCCGCGCTGCGGGTCGTCACGCGCCTCGCGGCGGACGGCGCGCGCTTCCACATCCTCATCAATCACTCCGGGGACGAAGAGACCGTGGTCGCGGAAGGCACGGATCTCCTCGACGGATCGTCGCATAGCGGGACGGTCGCGGTGCCCGCAGGTGCCGTGCGGGTGCTTCGGGGCTCGCTGGTGCGTGAGCCCCTCGCCGTGGTCAGGGCCGAGTGACTTCCTCCACCAGTTCGAGCACGTGTCGATAGGTCCGGCCCGTCGCGCGCGTCATCCCGATCTCGCACGTGCGGTTCGCCGACACGTACGCGTCGTATTCGCCGGCGGTGACCTCGGCGGCTTCCGCCGAGGTCGCCGAGGCGGTCAGTTCGGGATGGAGCATCCCGCGGTCGCCGGCGAATGCGCAGCAGCTCCAGTCGTCCGGGTGATGCACGTTGAGTGCGGCGAAGGCCGCGAGCTCATCGAGCGCTCCGTCCGCACCGAGGGCGGCGGTCGAGCATGTGCGGTGCACCATCACCGAGCCCACGCGCGCGGGCGCGGGCAGGGCCGGGAGCAGCACATCCCGGGCGAACTCCGTCGCATCGACGAACCGCAGCACGGGTGCGTCGTTCGCGCTCGTCGCCAGCAGGGTCTCCAGGCCTTCGGTGCACGAAGCAGCATCGCACACGATCGGAAGCCTGCCGTCGTCGCTCGCAGCCAGTAGCGCGGGAATCACGCGGTTCGACATGCGCCGATAGCCGTCGAGATGGCCCTTGGACTTCCACGGCGTGCCGCAGCACAGGCCCTCGATCCCCTCCGGCGTGACGAGCGCGACGCCCGCGCGCGCCGCCAGACGACGAAGGGCCTCTGTCGCGCCGACACCTCCGTCGGCACCGAACATCGAGCCGACGCACGCTGCGAAGAGCACCGCCGACGGGGACGGCGAGCCCGCACCCGTTTCGTCAGCACGGCGCCTGGGAGAACCGCCGGCGGGCAGACCTCGCTGGTAGTGCGGCAGGGTCTCCGTTCCGAGGATCGCCCTGCCGACGTCGGTCGCGCCCTCCACGAGGGCAGCGGGCGCGCGCCGGGCGATGCTGAGGGCGTTCGCCGCGACGCGCGTGGCAGGCGCCCAGTTCTCCGCGGCCGCTGACCACGCGGCATCCCTGACCGGCGTCCGCCGCTCGGCCCGCAGACGCCGCACGAGGTCGCCGGTGTTGATGGCGACAGGACACGCCATCGCACACAGCCCGTCGACGGCGCACGTGTCGACTCCGTCGTAGCCGTAGTCGCGCTCGAGCTCGCGCCGCAACGGCTCGTCCCTTGCGTCGGCCGCGGACGCGATCTCCCGGCGCAGCGCGATCCGCTGCCGTGGGGTCAACGTGAGGTCCTTGCTGGGACAGCCGGGTTCGCAGTACCCGCATTCGACGCACCGGTCGACCTCGTGCTCCACCCGAGGGGCGACCTTCAGATCGCGGAGATACAGCTCGGGGTCGTCGCTGAGGAGGACACCCGGGTTCAGCATCCCTTCGGGGTCGATGAGACGTTTCACGTCCCGCATCACGCCGTACAGTTCGTCGCCGTACTGGCGGCGGACGAACGGCGCCATCGCTCGACCGGTTCCGTGCTCCGCCTTCAGGGTGCCGCCCTCTGCGAGCACCAGCTCGACCAGCTCGTCGGTGAACGCCCGATAGCGGGCCAGAGATGAATCGTCGCCGAAGTCCTCGACGAGCATGAAGTGGAGGTTGCCGTCCTTGGCGTGCCCGAAGACCACGGCATCCTCATAGCCGTGGCGCGCGAACAGCTCGATGAGGCGCGTGCACGTCGGAAGCAGCCGTTCGACGGGAACCGCGACGTCCTCGAGCAAGGCGGTGGTGCCGGGCGGTCGAGCGCCGGCGACGGCGGCGTACAGGCCCTTGCGCACACGCCAGAGCGCCGCGCGTTCGGCGGCGTCGGTAGAGAAGGCGAATGGGGCGGCCAGAGGAAGGCTGCGGATCAGCGGCTCGGTGGCGACGACTGCCGCTGCGAGGGTGTCTGGATCCGCCGATTGGAGTTCGACGAGCAGCGCGGTGTGGTCCTGCACGTGGAGGTCCGCGATCGCCTCGGGCACCTCCTGCCCTGCTTGCGCGACCCGAAGCGCGGCCGCATCCATCAGCTCCACGGTGGCGAGCCCTGCTGCCACCAGCTCGGGAAGGGCTGCGGTCGCCTCGGCGAGGCCGGGGAAGACGAGGAGTCCGGTCGTCACAGCAGGTTGGATCGGGACCGTGGCGAATCGCGCCTCCGCCACGAAGGCCAAGGTGCCCTCGCTGCCGATCACCAGGTGCGCCAGGATATCGACGGCGCGCTCGAAGTCGAGCAGGGCGTTGATCCCGTAACCCATCGTGTTCTTCATCGAGAACTGCCGACGGATCTCCGCCACAGCGTTCGGAGACGCGAGCAGCCGACGGCGTAGCTCCAGCAAGCCGGCGTGGATCGCCGGTTCGGCGCCCGCCAGCCGCTCATCCGCGTCGTCCGCGCCGGTATCGATGACGGTTCCGCTGACGAGCACGAGAAGCAGTGACTCGATCGTCCGGTAACTGTTCTCCGTGGTCCCGCACGCCATTCCGGACGAGTTGTTCGCGACGACTCCCCCGACCGTGCAGGCGATCTCGCTCGCCGGATCGGGGCCGAGCCTGCGTCCGTGGCGGCCCAGCCTGGCATTGACCTGACGGACGGTGGCGCCCGGGCCGACGCGAACGGAGCGACCGCCGGCGGAGACGTCGATGGTGCGGAACCCTCGGCGCGTGTCGACCAGGACGCTGTCCGTCACGCCCTGGCCGGAGAGGCTGGTCCCGCCGGAGCGGAAGGTCAGCGTGCGTCCGGCGGCGCGTGCCGCGGCGAACAGTGCCCTGATGTCGTCCACGGAGCGCGGAACGACCAGCGCTTCCGGCACGAGCAGGTAATGGGAGGCATCGTGGGCGAACGCGCGGAGGTCGATCGCCCGCTCGCGCACCTCCAGCCCGGTCGGCCACACGCTCACCGGTCCACGCGCGCTCACCGGTCCTCGCGCTCGACGGCCACAGCACGCTGTTCGTCGTGGGACAGCAGCGCCGCGCGGTAGATCCTGTGCGTGAGCGCCGCCTCCTCCGGTCGCGCCGCTCCGAAGCGGTTTCCGAGCGCACCGGCGCGCTCGGCGAGGAACGCCGCCCACATCTGCAGGATCGAGTCAGAGAAGCCCGACTCGAAGATCGGGCCGGTGACGGTCGGCCAGACCGACTGGCTGCCGGCATCCACGCTCTGCCAGACCTGCTCGCGTCCGGCACCCGGAATCTCCGTGACCGTGAAGATCTCGACGGTCTTCGGTCGCTTCGTGCTGAAGCGGACGCCGCCGTCGAGCCCGATCGCCTCGAATTCCCAGGTGTTCTTCTGTCCTGGAGCGATGCGCATCGTCTCGGTCGTGAGGGGAAAGCGGTCCGTCTCGGTCTCCACCCACGAATGCAGGGTGGCGTTGTCCCAGGTGTCGCTCGGCACGAACTCGCCGTCAGGCCCAGGACGCTCGGGCACGATGTCCTGGAGCACACCGTAGACCCTTTCCGGCACCCACCCCAGGCGCAGCGGGACGTGCCAGGTGTGCATGCCCAGGTCGTTGAGCACACCCGCCTGCCCGCAGTATCTCGCCTGACGCTTCCAGTTGACCGGCTTATTGACGTCCACGTCGCTGGAGTGGAGGAAGCTGTTACGAGCCGACACGATCGTCCCGAGCGCGCCGGAGCGCACGTAGTCGATGGCGAGTTGAGCGCCGGGGAAGAACGGGAGCTCACTCGAGCACCGCACGAAACTCTCCGGATGCTCTCCGATGGCCTCGAGAATGGCGTTCGCGGCCGCGCCGTCGATCCCGAATGGCTTCTCGGCCAGCAGGCTCTTGCCGCTGCGGATCACGTCGGTATAGATGCGCTCGTGCAGATCGTGACGCACCGCCACGTAGACGACGTCGATGCTGTCATCCGCCAGGAGGTCAGCGTAATCCGTCGTCGTGAGCGTGACCGTGTCGATCTGATCGAACCACTCCAGTGCAGCGGGGACGATGTCGCACACGGCGGTCAGCCGCGGCCGCACAGGGTGGTCGACGAGAGCGGGCCAGCGCTGGATCGCCGCCGCGATCTCCCGCCCCATCAAGCCACCGCCGATGATGGCCACATTCACCCGCTCCGCGCTCATGCCGCCGCCTTCGCGATGCTCTCGAGCGCCTCATCCACGCTCGCGCCGTCGTGCAGAACGGCCAGCAGGGCCGTGGTGATCCCCGCCGGGTCCGGGTGCTGGATGACGTTGCGGCCGTAGACGATGCCCCGCGCGCCGGCATCGAGGACGGCCACGGTGCGCTCGAGGAGGGTGCGATCGTCGACTCTGCCTCCACCGCGCACCAGGACCGGTACATCGCCGGCGACCTCGATGACGCGGTGGTAGTCCCGGAGATCGTCGCTCGGGTCGGCCTTGATCAAATCGGCGCCGAGCTCGACGGCCTGACGCACCAGCGTGACGATCTTCTCGATGTCTCCGTCGACCAGGTAGCCGCCGCCGGCGGTGTCGTTGTCCTGCATCACCAGCGGCTCAATCATGAGGGGCATCCCGTAGCGGCCGGCTTCCTTCCGCAGTTCCATGATCGACCGGATGTTCGCCTCGCGGACCTCCGGGTGCCCTGGCAACTGCATCAGGTTGGCGCACACCGCGACGGCGTCGAGGCGGACGGCCTGCTCGATCGCATCGGGAACGTGGTGGCTGAACAGCCGGCTGTCCAGTGGCGAGTTGTAGACGTTCGCGACGTCGGTCCTCAGCACGAGGGCCGGCTTGTCCTTTCCGGGGAGCGCCTGGAGGTGGCGCGCCTGCCCGACGGTGAGCTGCACGGCGTCCGGCCCGGCGTCCACCAGGGTCCGCACGACGGCGCGCATGTCCTCGATACCGGTGATGAATGAGCGCTCACCGAAGAAGCCATGATCGACGGCAACGTCGAGGGCGCGGCCGGAACGAGGATGAAAGAGGCGATTGAGGCGGTACGGCGTCATTGCTGCGCTTTCTGTGGGATTCGTGAAACGTGCTCGGGTGTGCAACACTAAACCCGGTGAAACAACGTTGTCTAGTCGAGGACAAGCGCTTCATGTCACGCCGGAAAGGACCACTCACGTGCACGGGATCGCTTTAGCCGGTCATCTCTGCGTCGACCTCGCACCCGCCTTCGGCCGCGCCGCCGACATCGATCCTGGACGGCTCCACGAAGTAGGTCCCCTGCGGATCACCCTGGGCGGCTGCGTGGCGAATACCGGGCGGGCCCTCGGCGACCTGGGCGGACGGGCGCGCGTCCACGCGGCCGTCGGCGACGACGAGCTGGGCAGCACCGCCGAGCGGCTGCTCGCTACGCTCCCCGGCCTCACCGGACGGCTGCAGAGCGTCGGACGCGCCGCGACCTCCTACAGCGTCGTGCTCGAAAGCCCGGGCCAGGACCGGACCTTCTGGCACCATGTCGGCGCCAACGCCGCCTTCGACGGTGCGGAAGTGGAGCTCGACGGCGTCGACATCCTGCATCTCGGCTACCCGTCGCTGCTACCGGGCCTGCTCGCCGACGATGCCGAAGCCCTCGTCGCGCTCCTAGGACGCGCGAAAGAGCGGGGCATCACCACCTCGGTCGACCTTGCCGTCGTCGATCCCGCCTCACCGGCCGGCGCCCTGAACTGGAACGTCGTATTCGATCGGATGCTGCCGCTCGTCGACCTGCTCACCCCGAGCGTGGACGACCTCACCTCGGCCCTCGGGCTCCCGTCGCAGGCCTCGCCGGAAGAAGTCGATGCACTCGTCCAGAGCCTCATCGAGCGAGGTGCGGCCGTGGCGGCGGTCTCCGCCGGATCCGCGGGATTGTTCGTTCGAACCGGTTCCGCCCAGCGCCTGCGCACGGGTGGCCGCGCGCTCGCCTGCCTCGCAGAGGAGTGGGCCGATCGCGCCTTGCACCAGGCCACCCGACTGGCCCAGGAGCCGGTCACCACCAATGGCGCGGGAGATACATCCACCGCCGGTTTCCTCTACGGGGCAGCCGTGTGCGCGCCGCTGGAGAGTGCGGCGTCCCTCGCGGCGGCGTGCGCGACCGCTGTCTTGACCGGGCGACCCGCCACCCCGAACACCGTTGTCGCGATCGATCCGGCACTGGCGGCCGTGTTCCCCGCCGCGGCGCCCGGCCCGCGTGCGCCGATCGTGCTCGAAGCGAACCAACCCGTCGACCGCTTCTATGCCGGCGGCGAGCGCATCGCCGGCTTCCGCGGGACCGGGCGGGCGGTCGAGCACACGCCGGAGGACTGGGTGGGCTCGGTGACGACGGTGCGCGGCCAGGGGCCGCTCGGCCTCACCCACCTCGGTGACGGTGAAGCGCTGGCGGACGCCGTGCGACGGGACCCCGTGGCGTGGCTGGGCGAATCGCACGTCGCACGCTGGGGCGCGGACACCAAGCTCCTCGTCAAACTGCTCGACGCCAGGGAGCGCCTCCCCGTGCACGCCCATCCCGACACGGCGTTCGCGCATGTGCACGTCGGCACCGAGCACGGGAAGGCCGAGGCCTGGTACATCCTGGAACCGGGTGTCGTCCACCTGGGACTGCGCGAAGCGATATCGCGCGAGCGGCTCGACGAGCTCGTCGAGCGACAGGACGGCGCGGCCCTCCTCGGCCTGCTGCACCAGATTGCGGTGCGGCCGGGCGACCGCGTCTTCGTTCCCCCGGGCACGCTGCACGCCATCGGCGCCGGCGTGTTCCTGGCCGAAGTGCAGGAGCCGGAAGACCTCTCCATTCTGCTCGAATGGCGTGGCTACGCCCTAGACGGCGAGCGCGACGGCCATCTCGGCCTCGGCTTTCCCCTGGCGTTGGACGCCGTCGACCGCAGCCCGCTGGCGCGGGAGTCGCTGGCCGCCCTGGTGCGGCCCGCGGGCGACGCGTCCGGCTCCCTGCCTGCGGCCGCCGATCCGTACTTCCGGCTCGACCGGCTCGACGTCGACGGCCGCGCTGTGATCGCGCCCGGCTTCGCGGTGGTCATCGTGATCGAGGGCGAACTCGTCACCGAGTACGGGGACTGGTCTCGCGGCACCACCGTCCTGGTGCCGGCGGCGGCCGGGCCAGTGGGGCTGGCGGGCAGCGGGACGCTCCTGGTCGCACGGCCACCTGTTCCCTGATGCCTCTGGAGGCGATCCGCGGCAGATACGATGGGGCATCCGAGACAGGGAGCAGGATGGCCAACAGCCCGACGATGAACGACGTCGCCCGCGCGGCGAAAGTCAGTCTCAAGACGGTCTCCCGGTTCGTCAACGGCGAGAGCAACATCGATCCCGTACTCGCCGACCGGATCGCCGAGGCGATCGCGGAACTCGGCTATCGACGCAATCTCGCCGCCGCGAGCATCCGCCCGGGATGGACGAGCAAGATCCTCGGACTGATCATCAGCGACCTCGCCAACCCGTACTATTCGACGCTGGCCAGAGCCATCGAGGAGGTGGCGGGAAGCGAAGGATACATGCTGATCGTCGCGAGCTCCGAGGAGGACGGGCGCAGGCACGACCGCATCGTCGATCGCCTCATGGAGCAGCGGGTCGACGGGCTGATCATCGTGCCGCCGCGCAACGAAGGACGCGAGTGGTCGAAGGTGCCTCCGCCCGTTCCCCCCATGGTCTTCCTCGACCGACCGGGTGGTCATCCCGCCGCCGACACCGTGCTGGCGGACAATGCGGGGGGCGCGGCCGAAGCGACACGAACCCTGTACGGACTCGGCGCTCGCCGCATCGCCTTCGTCGGTGATTCCCTGGACATCTACACCATGCGGGAGCGGTATCGCGGCTACTGCGATGCCCTGAGCAGCCTCGATCTCGCGCCGGACGCCATGCCGTTGTCCACCGACGCCCACTCCAGCGAGCAGGCGCGTGCTGCGGTGACCAGCCTGCTCGCCGAGGACGCTGCCGACGCCATCTTCGCTGCGAACAACCGAGCGTCGATCGGTGCGCTGCACGCATTCCGGTCCGCCGGGAGGCGCGTTCCGCTCGTGGGCTTCGACGACTTCGAGGCCGCCGATCTGGGCGATCCCGGCGTCTCGGTGGTGAGTCAGGACATCGAGCGGATGGGCCGGGACGCCGCGCGACTCCTGCTGGCTCGCCTGCGTGGCGAGGCCGGCGGCGACTACGTCACCGAGTCCCTTCCCACCACGCTGGTGCTGCGCGGCTCCGAGCAGCTGCCGACGTGAGCGCGCTCGAGCTTCGACGTGGCGAGCTCGCGGCGGTGGTGGACCCGGCGCGCGGTTCGGAGATCGTCTCCCTCAGCTACCGCGGTGCCGAGCTCTTGTTCCGCACCCCGTGGCGGACTCGCGCCCAGCGCGCGCTCGACGGCGGCGCCGGTGCCTCGATCGGGCCGGTCGGCGACTGGCTCGCGCGGTATCGCGGCGGCTGGCAGACCCTCGTGCCCACGGTCGGCGACCCTGCCGATTACGTCGGACCTGCCGCGTATCACGGCGAGGCATCGGCGCTCCAGTGGGAGGTCGGGGCAGCAGACGCGGCCGGCGCCCACCTGACCGCGTCCCTGTTCACCGTCCCGCTGACGATCGATCGGGATATCGTCCTCGACGGGCGCGGGTTGAGCATTCGGGACCGGATCGTCAACGAGTCCGACGTCGAAGTCGCCTTCGACTACGGGCATCATCCGGCGTTCGGCTCCGAGTTGCTCGCCGGTCGCCTCGAGGTCGATGCGCCCGGGGCCGCCTTCACACCGGACCACGACACGACCGAGCAGCGCCCGTGGCCCCACGGGCTCGCGAAGGACGGCTCCGCGTTCTCGCTGGCTCAGGTCGCGCCGTCCGACCGGCGCGGCGTCTACGGCTGGCTCGAGGTGCCGGAGTCGCGGCTCCGCATGCGAGCAGAGGGCCCGGAGGTCGAAGTGGTCCTGGAATGGGACTCGACGACGATGCCGTCGCTGTGGGTGTGGCAGGAGCTGGGCTGGGATGAGTCCTTCCCATGGTTCGGGCGCGCACGTGTCGCCGCTTTCGAGCCGGTCAGCCGCCCGACCCGCATCGGCGATCGACGGGGAGCGCTGCGGCTCCCGCCCCGCGGAGAGCTGAGCACCTGGATACGCGTGGGGATCTCCGCCTTGCCGTAGCGCGGAACAGGCCCGGGCCGCATCCGCACGCGACCCGGCCCTGTCCGCCGCCTACTTCACGTCGACGTGCAGGGTGCGGCTGGTCGTCGTCCCCTGCGCGTTGGCGAATTCCATCACGTAGTCGTATCCACCCGTCGCGCGTCCCGTGAGCGGCACGGCCACCGTCTGCGCGCCCGGCGTCTCCGCGGTGAGCGCTCCCGACGCGATCTCCGTTCCGTTCTCCAGGAGCCGGTACGAGGTGGCATTCGTCCCCCACCACAGGTTCGCGGTGACGGTGTAGCTTCCGGAGTGGTCGTAGTCGTCGTCGGACAGCGTCGGCATTCCGGGAGACGCGTCCGTGACCGTGACGGTCAGCGGGTCCAGGTCGCGCACCCCTTTCGAGTTGGAGATCTTCGCCGTGTAGACGTAGCTGCCGTTCGCGCGCCCGCTGATGTGCACCACCGCCTTCTGCGCTCCGGGTGTCGCCATCGTGAGCGGCTGCTCGGCGATCAGCGAGCCGTTCTCATAGAGGGCGAGTTTTGTGGCGTTCTGGCCCCACCACAGGTTCATGGTGAGGTCGTAGTCCCCGTCCTGCAGCCCCGTGTCCCATCCGTTGTCCGAACTCAGCGAAGCGGCAGCCGGCGGCTCGGTCGCTCCGTCGTCGACGACGGTGTCGACCGTCCACGCCGAGAAGTCGTACGTGGCCGTCGTGTCGCCGAGCGTGGCGGTGAACGTGTCGCTCAACCGGTCCTGGTGCAGGTACGGCGTGTCGAAGATGCCGTAGCTGTCGTAGGGGATGGCGGTGCCGTCGACCTTCGCGTTGCCGCTGGGCGCGGCGTTGGCCGCATCGAAGGTGAGGTCGAGCGTCTTGCCCGCGAGGTTGTGGTAGACGAGGTGCGGCGCGGTGTCGTCGATGCCGCCGGCGTCGACTCGGTCTCCCGTCGTCACGGCCGCTGCGAACGCGTCCAGGCTGGGGTAGGCGCCCGCATCGGCCGAGTCGAAGATCCACCCGTTGCGGTTCGCTTGGCTGCGCAGGATGTCGTAGCTGTAGGCGGTGGTCGCCGTCGGGTGGATCTGCGCATTGGTCTTCACCTTGTTCGACGGGTCGTTCGGGGTCTGGTACGACCACGTCGACGGCTTTACGAGCTGATAGGCGAAGTACATCGGACCGGTATTGACAACCGTCCAGGCGCCGACCTGCTTCTTCTCGACGATGGACCCGTTCGCGGGGAACATGGCCGTGAGCGTGTTGGATGTCGCGTCACCCGAATTGCGGAAGACACCGATCGCCGAGGAGTCGCTCTGCATCACGCGGTGGTCGGCCGGCTGGTCGTAGTTGCCGATCGCCGCCGTGCCCTGATCCAGAGAGATGCGGAACAACGGGTTGGGCGCGTCGGACCTCCAGCGGACGACGAGCGGCTGGTCCTCGATCCAGTTGTCCACCCGGCGGTACTGCACCTCGGTGCCGACTCCCCAATCGGGGCGGACGAACGTGGTGCGGTCCACATCCATCGCACGGCCGCTCGAGTTCTGCAGGTTCGACTTGTGCGAGGTGTAGCTCTTGTCGGTCTTCTGTCCGAGCTGCACGGCGAGCGCAGGCGGGGTGTAGGTCATCCCCGGCCACGCGGCGAAGCCCAGATACTCGAGATTCGGCCGGTATGCGGAGGGGGCAGGGTTGTCCGATTCGCCCACCGCCTGCTGCGCCCGGTCAGCGCCGAAGTACGCCCAAGCGAGGGCGGTGTGATCGGCCGGCCGCCAGGTCGGGTCGCCGACCGATGACAGGTCGCCCTTGGAACGGCTGAGCGAGGAGATCATGTAGCCGTCGATCCAGTCGTTCGCCCATTCGAACCACATGACGTCCATCGCCATCTTTGCCTTCTGACGCAGATCGGCGTCCGGAGACCACTGCTGCACGGCGTTCAGCCCGAAATAGGTCATGAACGTGTACTCCGGGCTTTCGTACTCGGCCCAGCCGCGGTGGACGCCGGCCCCGATCATGTCCTCGATGTTCTGCTTGTTCAGGGCAGCGAGGGTCGCTCCCGAATTGCCGTTGAGGTCCGTCACGTCGGGCAGATACGTTCCGACCAGGTAACCGGAGACGTAGTTGGCCATCCGGAGGTTCTCCGTCTGATTGAGCTTGCCGTAGGCGTAGCCCGCGAAGTAGCTCTTGACCTTCGCGATCGTCGCAGCGGGGAGCTTGTCCCCCACCATCAGGTAGGCGTACATCTTCGCTTCCGTCTTGTACTGCTCGGCGTCGTACTGCCCGTACATCGTGTCGAGCTTGGAGATGTTCTGCGCGACATTCTGGCCATCGAGCAGTTGGGCCGTGTATTGGACGACGTTGAGCGGTCCGCTCTCCTCCTTCATGTCCTTCGTCTTCTGCCAGAGCCACGCCAGCCGGGTGGTCGTCGTCCCGGGGAAGGGCGCGGGCGCGGGCGGGACGGCCGCTGCGGTCGTCAGCGTGGTGGCGGTACTGTCGGGGCCTTCGTTCCCCGCCCCATCGCGGGCGCGGACGGTGAACGTGTAGTGCGTCGACGCCATCAGCCCGGCGACCTGGGCCGTCGTGACCGCTCCGCCTGTGCTGGCTGCGAGCACGCCGTCCCGGTAGACGTTGTAACTTGAGATGCCCTGATCATCGGCGGCCGGCGTCCATGACAGGGACGCCGTCGTGCCACTGACCGAACCCGTCAGAGCGCCCGGCGCCGTCGGCGGCGTGGTGTCCGTCGACTTCGGCACCTCGGTGACGGCCAGATCGTCCACCGCGATGGCCTCGTCGGTGCCTCCGGTATCGACGCGGACGGAGAATCCGAGCTCGACCGTCGAGATGATCCTGGCTCCGCCGTTCGGGACGATGCTGAAGCGATAGGTGCCGATGTCCTGCGACGTCACCGGTCGCAGAGCTCCGTCGGTCGCGGTGTAAGCGGCAGTCGTCGTCAGGGACGTCGAGGGAACCGGAAAGCGCGGCACGGCGACGTTGTCGAAGTTCCCGAACTGGATCTGCGCGTAGACGTCCTTCGCGACCGTCTTCGTGCTTGCGGCGGTGCGCGCCAGCCGGAAGCTCAGCTCGAAGTCCACGGGCGCGCTACCGGCCGGTTGTTTGTAGACGGCGTTGATCCGGTCCTTGAGAGCTCCGGAACTCAGGCGCTTGTAGAAGTAGGACGAGAGGGCGGCGTTGAGCGAGGAGTCCCGCAGTTCGAGAGCGGGGTTGCCGCCGATCGTCACCGGCGTCTGGGTGTCGCCGGTGGTCGTCGACGTCACGTCGAACCGTGTGGCGGGATTCGTGAAGGACGCATCGAAGTCGGCGGCAAGCAGGTTCACCGGCGGTGGCGTGCTGTCGACGGCGTGCGCGGGCACGACAGCCGATGCCACCGCTGCTGCCGCAAGGCAGAGACCGATGGCTGTCTTGAGGGGATTACGCACTGCGTCTCCGTTCATCGTCGAACATGGACCGGTGTGGTCGAAACACGAGCGTAAGATAACGTTGTCTTTAAGGCAAGAGAAGGAACCTTTCTTTCCGCCGGCGCCAGACCCCGAGGGAGCACCATGACGTCGCCGCACTCCATCGTCCGCTTCGTCGGTCTCGATCCCCGGGCGTTCTTCGCGCCGCTTCCCGCCCCGCCCGATGCCGCCGACGCCACCGTCGCCCTCTGGGCGGGCATCGGTCCCGCAGACCTGGACGAACAGCGCGAAGCCGTCCGCGCCGAGATCGGCGACACCGTGGACGAGGTGCTGAGCGACCCCCGGCTCGCCGCCGCAGCGCACTCCCTTCCGATCCGTACCGGACAACGGGTCGTCGTCCTCGGAGATTCGATCTCGGCCGAGGCAGGCAGCTGGGCCGACCTCCTCGCCGAGGTGCTGCACCGCCTGCGCCCCGGAGCAACGCTCCTGAACTGGTCGCTCGCCGGACGAACCACGGCGGAGACGGTGGCCGCGTTGGCTCCCGTCGTGGCCCACCGCCCGGACTGGGTCATCACCATGATCGGCACGAACGACGTCCGCCGCCACGGCGTCGGATCAGGCGTGCGAATGGCCTCCTCGAGCGCCATCGCCCACGCGCGGGACGCACTGCGGGAACGCCTTCACACCGAGACGGCAGCTCAGCTGATCACGCTGACGCCGCCTCCCATCAATCCGGCCACCGTGGCCGCCAACCGGTCGACGGGCGTGTGGTGGGAGCTCGCCGACATCGCCGAAGCCGTCGAAGCGGCACTCGTCGACGACCCGACCGCGATCGACGTTCACGCCACGGTGAGTACCGGACCCGACTTCTGGGGTGCGGACGGCATCCACCCAACCCGCACCGGGCAACGCGCGATCCTGACGGCCGTGCTCGACGGGTTCCGCCGGCCGCGATGGCCCGGTCCCCCAGTGAGCTGAGGAGCTCGGCCGACTACTTATGTCATGGCGGCGCATCGACTCGATGCGCTTCACGACATGTCCGAGGGTCGCGGTCGGCTGGCGTTGTGGAGCATGTGAGCGATCGATGAGATCGCGTTCTCTGAACTGGCGGAAGCGATTGACCCCCCTTTCGAAGCGATCGGTCCCCCGCCGGGTGTCATTGTGACAAGCCGGGCTTACGCCCGACACGATCGAGCATGTCAACGCGCACGCCACCGGCACGACAGTCGGCGATACCGCCGAGTCGGTCACGATCGGAGAGGTTTTCGGACGCAAGGCCGTGACCGCGTCGAAGGCTGCCCTCGGGCACCTTTTGGAGCCGCAGGCGCAATCGAGGCGATCATCGCGATCTCAACGCGAAGCACGGCGTCATTCCGCCGACCCGCAATGTCACGCACACGAACATCGACCCCGCCATCGATCTCGACGTGACGCACAAGAATGCGCCGGTGACACCGGAAAGCCGCAAGCGTCTCACTGAGCGCCGCACCAGGCCCGATCGCGCATGTGGCCGGAGATGGAAGCCTCTCGCCCACTGCCTCGACGTGGGCGATCCGCCACCGCCGCCATTGGCAGGCCGCGCTGCTCCACCGGTCGATCAGCCGACTACTCGCCCAACTCGGCCTGAGTCGGCGGAGGTTCATCGACCCCAACGGGGAGAACAACCGTGTGGTGAAGAAGATCATCGCGAAGTACGCCGGCCACACGGTCCACCTCGACATGAAGAAGGCCGGCCACGTCCAGGGCGATCATGCCAGCGAGATTTCCATCAGGATGTCGGCGCGCGCGTAGTAGTCCGCGACGGGGAGACGGTCGCGAGTGATTCGGTGGAAACCGGCGGCTTCGTAGAGGTGCACCGCCGCCTCCAGACGAGTGCTCGTGCCAAGGAAGAGGCGTCGACCGCCGAGCTCGGTGCCGCGGCGGATGGCTGCATCGATGAGGCGTCGCCCGATCCCTGCGCCCTGAGCCGACTGAGTGACGCCCATCTTCGCCAGTTCGAAGATCCCGTCGCCATACGACACCAGAGCAACGCAACCCACCGCCTCACCGCTCGCATCATGCGCGATGAGGACATCTCCCCCGGGCCGCACGATCTGCCCGATCGGATCGGCCAGAAGCCTCCGGTCCTCATCCGCCAGGGTGAATAGTCGCGAGATCCAGTCTTCGTTGATCTCCCGGAAGGCGGTGAGATCGGTCGGCGTCGCGAGAGAGGCAATGCTGACGTCGATATGAGGATGTGGCATACATCGATCCTTGAACGGGGCAATCAAGATGTCCAATACACCTCACCGGGCGGTTCGATAGGTTGAGGTTATGGATTCGCGCATCGAGTTGCGGCATCTGAGGTATTTCCTTGCTGTGGCCGAGGAGTTGCACTCCAGCCGCGCGGCGCGTGGTCGGCGCTTCTCGGGCTGACCGGTGTGGTGATCGCCGGCGTCCTGCTCGCGTCGACCCATCGCGCTATCGCGGCGCCACGGACAGCTCACCATCGACGGCGATTCCATCACCGCTGCTCCAGTCGCCGTTGGACGTTGGGAACCGCCGGAGTCCCAGATGCGCGACTCGCTGATCTACGCCTGCACGACTCGTGCGGAACCACGATCGGTTGGACATCACGTCATTCGTCGCATGATCTGGTTACCGCTGCGTTACCGCGTCCGCGATCGGCGGCAAGCGAAAACCCCCGGATCCCGTGTCAGCACGGGGATCGCGGGGGCTTGCACGTGGCGGTACCGGTGGGATTTGAACCCACGGTGGGCTTTCACCCACACAACTTTTCGAGAGTTGCACCTTCGGCCGCTCGGACACGGTACCGCCTACGAGTTTACTTGATGCGCGCGGCGGTCGCCAATCGAGCGGGGTACGTTGGGGGGATGGTGAGCTGGAAGCCGGTGTTCGTGGTGGGTTCGGCGGTTGCCGCATGCGGGACGGCGCTGGCCGCGTGGTCCGCCGTCGCGCAGAAGCGGGCGAGGGTCGCGGCGGCGAAGGTGCGGCTCAACGAGACCCTTCCCGTGCACTCGAAGTGGTGGCGCGACGCCGCGACCACCGAGGGCGAGATCCTGTATGTGGCCATCGGGGACAGCGCCGCGCAGGGGATCGGCGCCTCCGCCCCGAAGAACAGCTACGTCGGCGTCATCGCCGACCACATCCGGTCGGCGACCGGCCGGACCGTGCGCGTCGTCAACCTCTCGGTGTCCGGGGCGACCGTCGCCCTCGCGGTCGCCGATCAGGTGCCCCGGTTCACCGGGTACGAGCCGGACATCGTGACCGTGTCGATCGGCGCGAACGACATCGCGGACTTCGATCCCGAGACGTTCCGCGACGGCATCGAGCGGGTGCTGGATGCGCTGCCCGCGGACGCGATCGTCGCCGACCTGCCGTACTTCTTCTTCCCGAAGAACGAGCACAAGGTCGCCGTCGCCAACGAGATCCTGCGCCGCGCCGCCGGCGAGCGCGGCCTGACGGTCGCCCCACTGCACGAGGCGATGCAGCGCCAGGGCCTGCGCGGGATCATGACCCAGTTCGCCGAGGACCTCTTCCACCCCAACGACCACGGCTACCGGGTCTGGGCGTCCGCGTTCCTCCCGGCCGTCACCGAGCTCGCCGTGCGGAAGTTCCCGCGCCGCCCGCCGGTCGCGGTCGCGTCCTGACCGCAGCGGAAGGGAGGATATCCGGACGGTTTCGAGGCCGATGTCCTCCGATGCCGACGGATGAGCCGTTTCGGGCGCGGGTGTCTTCCGTGGCTGACGCGGCCCGTCCCCTCAGAACGCCGCGTCCAGCTCCCGCTCGCGCGCGGACGCGGCCTGGAACGCCACCCGCAGCGCCTCGCGCACGGACGCCGCGCGCTCGTCGATGCGTGTCGCGAAGCCCAGGCGGGCCGCCTCGGCCGCACGCTGCTTGCCGCTCGACACCGGCCGGACCTCCCCCGCCAGGTTGATCTCGCCGAACGCGGCGAGAGTGTGCGGGATGGCCCGGTCCGTCGCCGCCGACGCGATCGCCAGCGCGATGGCCAGGTCGGCGCCAGGCTCGGTCAGGCGCACGCCGCCGACCGTCGCCACGTACACGTCCTTGTCGCCGAGCCGGATGCCCGCGCGGCGCTCCAGCACCGCCAGCAGCATCGCGACGCGGGACGAGTCAACGCCGTTCGTGACCCGGCGCGGGTTGGGCGCCGTGGTGCCCACCACGAGCGCCTGCACCTCCACGGGCAGCGGCCGTCGTCCCTCCATCGCGACCGTGACGCAGGTGCCGGAGACCGGGGTCGTCGTGCGGCTCAGGAACAGCCCGCTCGGGTCCGGCACCTCGGCGATGCCGTCGCCGGCCATCTCGAAGCAGCCGACCTCGTCCGTCGGCCCGAAGCGGTTCTTGAGCGCGCGCACGAAGCGGAGCGCGGTCTGCCGGTCGCCCTCGAACTGGCAGACGACGTCCACCAGGTGCTCCAGCAGCCGCGGCCCGGCGATGGAGCCGTCCTTCGTCACGTGACCGACGATCAGGATGGGCAGGTCGCGCTCCTTGGCGACCCGGATGAGCGTGCTCGCCACCTCGCGCACCTGGCTCGGGCCGCCCGCGATGCCCTCAGCGGAGCTGCTGGACACGGTCTGCACCGAGTCGACGATGACGAGGGACGGCTGCACGGCGTCGATCTGCCCGACGATGGTCGCGAGGTCCGTCTCGGATGCGAGGTAGAGCTGATCGTGCACCGCACCGGTGCGCTCCGCGCGCATCCGCACCTGGCTGACCGACTCCTCGGCGCTCACGTAGAGCACCCGCTCGTGCTCGCGCGCCGCCCGGGACGCCACCTCCAGCAGCAGCGTCGACTTGCCGACGCCCGGCTCCCCGCTCAGCAGGATCGCGGCGCCGGGCACGATGCCGCCGCCGAGCACCCGGTCGAATTCGCCGATGCCGCTCGGCCGGCGATGCATGGATTCGGCCCCGATCTCGGTGATCGACCGGGCCGCACGGTCCGTGCCGATGGCGACCGGCTTCAGCGCCCGCAGCACCCCGGTCGGAGCCGTCGCCTCGGCCACCGTGCCCCACTCACCGCACTCGCCGCAGCGGCCGACCCACTTCGCCGCCGTCCAGCCGCACTCCGTGCAGCGGTAGTTGACACTGGCCTTCGCCACGGGCACCTCCTCGATCGCTCCCCACACTAGGGGGAGCCACCGTCATCGGCGGGTGGGAGCGCCCAGCGGTGGAGAAGTCGCCGGTGGCCACTGCCTGTGCGGGAGTCTCGTCAGTTCAGGATGAACTGCTTGGTCTCCTTGGAGGGGATGCCGTCCACCGACGTCGTCAGGTGGTAGGAGGCGCCGCCCGCGGGGACCTGTGCGCGCTTCGCCTGGCAGGTCGCGGGGTCGCTGCGGGTGCGGTCCCACGTGATCGGCGTCTGCGAGGAGATGGTCTTGCCCGGCTTCAGCAGCACCTTGGCGTCCACCTTCTCGGTCTGGCAGTCGGTCGACTTCCAGTAGACCTCGGAGCCGCTGGTGATCGTGAAGACCTGCTGCGCCGTGCCCGCGTCGATCGTGCAGGCGGTCGTGCCGGTGTTCGTGATGGAGACGGACAGCTGCGGCAGCTGACCGGCGGCGTAGGTGGAGGCGTCGGTCACCGCGCCGACCGTGATGCTCGAGGGGTCGCACTCCTGACCGCTCGCCGTCGCACTGCTGGTCGGGATGCTCGTCGCCGCCGCGGTCGGCTTCGCGCTGGTCGTCGTGGCCGGCTTCGGCGTCTCCCCCCTCGACGATCCCGGCCGCACCACGATCAGGACGATGACCACGACGACGGCCACGAGAGCGATGAGGAGGACGAGCCGGCGACGCCAGTACACGCGGCTCGGTTGGGGGCCGACAGGATGCTTGAACGTCGACATGCCCGAAGCATAGCCGCAGGCCCCGGATTGCCCGGCGCGCCGCGCTCAGAGGCGCTTCAACATCCGGGTGTTGCCCAGGGTGTTCTGCTTCACGCGGGCGAGGTCGAGGAACTCCGCGACGCCCTCGTCGTGCGAGCGGAGGAGCTCGGCGTACATGGCGGGGTCGACCGTCTCCTCTCCCATGTCCTCGAAGCCGTTGCGCTGGAAGAACGCCACCTCGAAGGTGAGGCAGAACAGCCGGGACAGCCCCAGCTCCCTGGCGTCCTCCTCCAGCCGGGCGAGCAGCGCGCGCCCGACGCCTTTGCCGAGCCACTCCTCCGACACCGCGAGCGTGCGCACCTCGGCGAGGTCGCTCCACATCACGTGCAGGGCGCCGCAGCCGATGAGGTTCCCGTCGGCGTCCTCGGCGACCCGGAACTCCTGCACCGACTCGTAGAAGGTCACCGCCTCCTTGCCGAGCAGGATGCGTCGGTTGACCAGCGGCTCCACCAGCTGCTGGATGTGCGGAACGTCACTCGTCCGCGCCCGCCGTACCCCGAACGCACCCGCAGACCCCCCCGCCCCACCAACCAGAAACCGCCGAGTACGCAGATCATCTGCGTACTCGGCGGTTCACGGGCGGGCGCGTGCCCGCGGGATCAGTCGTTCGCGGCGAGGTCCGGGGTGGCCGGGCCGGTGCCGATCGCGGCGGTGGCGTTCACACCGGCGCCGATGGACTCGGCGCGCGCGCTGGTCGTGAAGACGAACTCCCCGTCGGCGAAGTCGACGTGGACGTGGTCGCCCGCGTTCAGCTCGCCGTGCAGGATCTTCTCGCTCAGCCGGTCCTCGATCTCGTGCTGGACCGCGCGGCGCAGCGGGCGGGCGCCGAGCGTCGGGTCGAACCCGACCTCGATCAGCCGCTCCTTGGCCGGGACGGTCAGCTCGATCGTCATGTCGCGGTCGAGCAGACGGTCGGAGAGGCGCTTGATGAACAGGTCGACGATCTGCAGCAGCTCCGTCTTGTTGAGCTGCGGGAACACGATGATCTCGTCGACGCGGTTCAGGAACTCCGGCTTGAAGTTCTTCTTCAGCTCCTCGTAGACCTTGCCGCGCATCCGGTCGTAGCCGGTGGTCGGGTCGCCCTCGATCTGGAAGCCGACGGGACCGCCCGAGATGTCCTTCGTGCCGAGGTTCGTCGTCATGATGATGACGGTGTTCTTGAAGTCGACGACGCGGCCCTGGCCATCCGTCAGACGCCCCTCCTCCAGGATCTGGAGCAGCGAGTTGAAGATGTCCGGGTGCGCCTTCTCGATCTCGTCGAACAGCACGACGCTGAACGGCTTGCGGCGGACCTTCTCGGTGAGCTGGCCGCCCTCCTCGAAGCCGACGAACCCGGGAGGGGCGCCGAACAGGCGGGAGACGGTGTGCTTCTCGCCGTACTCCGACATGTCGAGCGAGATCATCGCCGACTCGTCGTCGAACAGGAACTCGGCGAGCGCCTTGGCCAGCTCGGTCTTACCGACACCGGTGGGGCCGGCGAAGATGAACGAGCCGGAGGGACGCTTCGGGTCCTTCAGGCCGGCACGCGTGCGGCGGATCGTCCGCGAGAGGGCCGCGCTGGCCTCCTCCTGGCCGATGACGCGCTGGTGCAGCGCCTTCTCCATGTAGACCAGGCGGGCCGACTCCTCCTCGGTGAGCTTGAACACCGGGATGCCGGTCGCCTGGGCCAGCACCTCCGCGATCAGGCCCTCGTCGACCTCGGCGGTGGTCTTCACGTCGCCCGAGCGCCACTGCTTCTCGAGGCGCAGCCGCTCGCCGAGGAGGTTCTTCTCCACGGCGCGGAGGGACGCGGCCTTCTCCAAGTCCTGGTCCTCGATCGCGGCCTCCTTCTGGGAGCGCACGGCGGCGATCTTGTCGTCGAACTCGCGCAGCTCCGGCGGGGCCGAGAGGATCGACAGACGCAGGCGGGCGCCGGCCTCGTCGATCAGGTCGATGGCCTTGTCCGGCAGGAAGCGGTCCTGGATGTAGCGGTCGGCCAGGTTGGCCGCCGCGACGATCGCGCCGTCGGTGATGGACACCT